>QOAS01000121.1 GCA_003972855.1 Gammaproteobacteria bacterium
CTTGCTCGGTTAATTCTTTCAACCTCTTTCGGTTTTCCTTTAAAAATTCCACCAAATTTAGGAATGCCTTTTCGGTAATCTCAACCGCTTTGGAGATTTTTTCTATCTCCTCGGGGGTTTTTACCATTCTAAACTCGTCCAAAAAACCTACATAGGGAATTACCGTTATACCTTTGTCCCCCGCTTTGCACTTGAATTTTTCAAAGAAATCCAACCTAAGGCGGTCTCCCTCTACCCCTAACTTTTTTATACCGTAGTCGGTTATTATTTGCGTTAAATTCTCAAAAAGGGGAGAGGTAACTTCCCTCACCTCCCAACCGAGAGGGGTAAAAAGCTTTTCCGCCTTAAGGAGATATCTCCCGTCGGTTATTAAAACTTTCTTTCCCTCCGCGGTGAGGAGAACATAGGCATGGGTTGAACTGAATTGGGAGAGGTAAAAAACCGACGGTTGGGAGGAGAAGAGAAACCCGTCTAACCCCTCGCGGGATATTTTTTCCCTAACCCTATTTAGGTGCATAAATTAAATAATCTCCCTTAGGAAGACGTATTCGTGTCTTTGGGGACCCGTAGAGAGCATAACAATGGGAACACCTATGTAGTTTTCTATAAATTCAAGGTATTTCCTCGCATTGGCGGGGAGTTTGGAAATATCGGTCAAACCTTTGGTGCTACCGCTCCAACCGGGCAAAGTCTCGTAAACGGGTTTGCAGTTTTCCAAAACCTCCAAAGAGGCGGGGAAATCTTTATAAATCTTTCCTTCGTATTCGTAGGCTACGCAAACCTTTATTTCGGGATAACCGTCCAGCACGTCCAACTTGGTGAGAATAATTCCGTCCAAGGCATTAACCTCTACCGCGTGCTTTAGGGCTACCAAGTCAAGCCACCCTACCCTTCGGGGTCTTCCCGTCGTAGCCCCGTATTCGCCTCCCTTTTCGCGTAGTTTTTCCGCTTCCTCTCCGTGAATTTCGGTGGGGAAAGGTCCCCCGCCTACGCGGGTTAAATAGGCTTTTGCCACCCCGTAGATGCAGGCGTCCTTAAAATATTTGGGGGAAAGCCCCGTTCCGTTTGCCAATCCCAAAGCGGAGGAGTTGGAAGAGGTTACGAAGGGGTAAGTTCCCATATCAATGTCAAGCAAAGTTCCCTGCGCGCCTTCAAAAATAACACTTTTGGAGTTTTCCCTTAAAAACTTTGCGGTGTCTATTATTCTGTCCTTTAGAAACTCAAAGGGTTTTACAACCTCTTCCTCTATGTATCGGGTATCTATTTCAAACTTTTCTCCGAAAACCTTTTCCGCTATATTTTTTACAAACTCTATGTTTTCTTCAACTTTCTTTTCAAACACCTTTTGGTCAAAGAGGTCCGCCACGCGGATACCCTTTCTCATAAATTTGAACATATAAGAGGGACCTATTCCCCTTAGGGTTGTTCCCACCCCGTTTTTCTTTTCAAACAGTTTGTCAAGGAGTTTGTGATAGGGCATAACCACGTGGGCGCGGTCGCTTATGTAAAGCTTGTGAAGTATCTTATTGCCTTTGGCTTCTATGTCCTCTATTTCCTCCTTTAACGCCTTTAGGTCTACCACCATTCCTTGGGCTATAACCCCTATGTTGTGGGGGTGTAAAATTCCCGTAGGGAGTAGGTGCATAACATATTTAACCCCGTTTATGACTACGGTATGTCCCGCGTTGGAACCCCCTTGATATCGGACCGATACGTCAAAGTTTTCAGATAGGAGGTCTACTATTTTTCCCTTACCCTCGTCGCCCCATTGGGCTCCGAGAATGACCAATTTTTTAGGCATACCAAAGAGTTCTATTATTATGACACTATTTTTCTTCCTCTCCCAATCGCTTTTCTACCTCTTTCAGCGCCTCTTCTATTTCCTTTGCGTAATCGCCGATTAATTGGCTTACCTCTTTTAGGGTATCTATTCCCTCTTTAGCTATTAATATTTCCGCTTTAGAAAATTCGGGTTTCTCCTCCAAAACCGCCATCAATCGTAACTCCTCGGTCAAGCGCTTTAAAATATCGCCCAGTATTAAGGAGATACCCGTCACGCTATCCAACAGTAGGTCGTAGTTTTCCACCAAATCGCTCAAAAGTTTATCCCATTGTTTTAAATCCTTGAAAAAAGTGGGGTTTGAAGATACTTTGCTCAATGTTTCCTCAACGAGTTTCAAAAACAATTCTCCTTCATTTTCCCCATTTTCGTCCACCGCTTCTGAAACGGAGAAATAAATTCTTTCTTTAAGTTCCATATATTTTTCAATCTCCTCCCGAATGACTTCCAAAGCCTTAATAAGTTTCTTTCTATTGGGAGTTTTTCCCATATTTTTAAAATCCTAACCCAATACAAATGTGGAAAAGGGACGAAAATTGGAACGACTGGCGGTGGCAACTGAAAAACAGAATAAAAACCCCCGAAGGACTAAAAAATTACTTTGAAAACCTTACGGAGGACGAAAAAAAAGGTTTAGAAGTTGCCTACAAGAGTTTTCCCATAGCGGTAACCCCCTACTACCTCTCGTTGGCGGATAAAAGAGACCCTTCCTGTCCCATAAGGAGACAAATAGTTCCGACCTATTCAGAGATAGACCCCAAGGTGCAAGTTTTTTGCGAGCCTAACGCCCTCAACGAGGAGAGTGAAATTCCCCATCTGACCCACCGTTACCCCGATAGGGTTTTGGTGACCTTAACGACCATGTGTCCCGTCTATTGTAGGCACTGCATGAGGAAAAGAAAAGTGGGAAAACCCGAAAAGGCTATTTCCGAAGAGGAATTTTCCCCTATTTGGGATTACATAAAAAAACACCCCCAAATCAAGGAGGTTCTCATAAGCGGGGGTGACCCCTTGGTGCTTTCCAACGAAAAACTCTTTCACTACATAGGTGAACTGAAAAAAATAGACCACATAGAGGTTATAAGAATCGGAACGAGGACACCCGTTATTTTGCCCCAAAGGTTTTACGACGAAGGGCTTTTAAGGTTTTTAGAAAAGTTTTCCCCCATTTGGATAGTAACGCACTTTAACCACCCCAAGGAGGTTACGGAGGAGGCAACCCAAGCGGTGGAAAACATAAGGAAAACCGCCAATCCCGTTTTAAACCAAACCGTTTTACTTAAGGGAATAAACGACAATACCCAAACTTTGGAGGAGCTTTTTAGGAAGCTTATAAAAATAGGGGTTAAACCCTATTATCTGTTCCACTGCGACCCCATTTACGGCGTGGTGCATTTTAGAACAACCATTGAGGAAGGTATAAAAATAGTGGCGGGTTTAAGGGGTAGGCTTAGCGGATTGGCGCAACCGACCTATGCGTTGGACCTGCCCGGCGGTAAAGGAAAGGTGGTTATAAATCCCCAATATTTGTTGGGAAAAGGAAAAAGGGGATACATCTTTAGAAACTACGAAGGGGAAATAGTGGAATACCAACTTTAGTTTCTTTTACAGCTTTTCCACCACCTTGGCGGGCAGTCTAAATTCCCTCACATATTGGGGGTTTTCTTCCAAAAATCTCACCAAACGGGAAATATACCTTAACCTCCTTTCGCTGGAGGGGTGGGTGGAGAGCCACTCGGGAGGTTCCCCTTTGGCAAACCTCTCGGTAAACTCCCTCCATAGGTAAACAGCCTTTTGGGGGTTGTAGCCCGCCCTAAAGAGCAAAAGCAACCCTACCGCGTCCGCTTCCTTTTCCTGTTTGCGGGAGTAGGGCATTAAAAAGGCTATATTTACCCCCAGCTCGTAGAATTCCCTTGCCAGTCCCCTGTTTGCGGGTGGTATTTTATTTAACAAAAGGAGTTCTCCCACTTGGGCTAAAGTAACCATTGTCATTTTTTCCGCACTGTGACGCAATACAACGTGGGCTATCTCGTGGCTTAGAACGGTTGCCAACTCCCCTTCATCGTTATTTATGAAGTCCAAAAGTCCTTTAAACACGAAAATATCCCCGCTGGGCAAAGCAAAGGCGTTAACCTCTTTGCGGTCTAAGACATATACATTCCAATCGTATTTGTTTCTATACTTGGAAGGTAAGGCTTCTACAAGTCTCCTAAAGGTGTTTTTAACAAGTCTTGTATAACGCGGGTTGGTAACCAATCTTTCGTTTGCCAAAATCTTTTGGGCGGTTTCCCTTCCCAACGCCACCTCTTGGGAGTGGGGAACAATCACAAAGGTGGTTCCTCCGGTGACGGGCTTTTTGGTGGTGCAGGAAAACATTAAAAGGGACAAAAGGGGGATTAGTAAAAGGAAGCTCCTTCCCACCATAGGTTTAGAATTCTCCCAAAATCCAACCTTTGTAGGTGTCCAAAACCTTGTAATTCCCCTTGGGGGGTGTATTGGAGATGAAGAATTTTCCACCCCTTTTGGTTACCAAACCTTTTGTATACAAATCCAAATAGGTGCATAGTTCCATATTAACCCCTTTGGGTAGATAGCGGATTTTTACACCTTTGGGGAGTTTTTGGCTAAACCGCTCCGCTATAAGCCTTTCGGGGTGCTTTTTTTCCTTCCAAGGGGCGTAGTAGTTTATGTAGGAAAACTTAACGAGTGCCAAAAATATCAAGGTAAAACCCAAGAGGTTGGACTGTTGAGAGATTACCACAAAGGCGGTTAAAACGAATACCAAAACAAACCCCAAAAGGGACAAAAAGCCGTGATGCTCAAAGAAAGCGAGATTTTTAACGACCAAGAAAACATTTAACAAAAGAATAAGAAAAATCCCCGCTACCGCGGGCTTTAAACTCCTTATCTCTTTAAAGAGAAAACTTTTCAAAAGGGGGGACAAAAGAAGGGCTACAAAGGGAAAGAGGATAATAATGTAGCGTCCCCTCGCTCCGGGTGAAACGAGATAGGGAAGGTAATTCAAACCTATTAAGGTTAGAAGAAACAAGGTTTCCCTACTAACCCTTAGGTTTTTCCAAGCTTTGGAAATAAACAGGTATAGGCTATGGGGTAGAAGTTGCTTTAAGTTGAGTAAGGGGTAGGTAAAGATGTGAACTACAAAGGTTGTTATTTTTCCACTTTCACCCAAAGGGGTTCGGTTAAAACTCTCCCACCAAAGGTGGAGCAGATAAGTTTGGGGACTCTTGAGGTTAAATATCCAAACCGAAAGGGGAAGGACAATTCCGCCAATCCCGCTAAGGACTGCGGTTAAAGATAAGTTCCTCCAAAGGTTGAGGTAAAAAATGAGAACTAAAAAGGTGAGGGGAAGGTGGTAAAGGGCTGGAAAACCTTTGGTGAGGAAGGCTAAGGCGGTAAACAACCCCGCGGTGAAAAAGGCAATTTTGAGCCTCCCCCTTTGGAGTAGGAAGAAGGTTAGAACAACACCCGAAAAGTAAACCGCACAATGAAAGGCATCTATCTCCGCCACAAATCCGTAAAACAGAATTAGGTCTCCTATCGTTAGAAAGATAAAGGACGAAAGGAGGGCTAAGGTTTTGTCCCCGTAAAGTTTTTTGGCAAATAGGTAAACCAAAAGGGCGACCGCAAAGGAAGAGAGGACACTAATGAGGCGCGAAATTTCAACACTCCAACCCAAAAGGGTATTTATTCCCGCCAAGACCCACTCAAAAAGTGGAGGTTTCAAATAATAAGGCTCACCCAAGTGGGTTAGGTTAAAAAAGTCCCCGTTTTTTACCGTTTCATAAGCGGTTAGAATTCGGTTAGCCTCCTCCCCCCTTAGGGGTAGGTAATGCACCCCGTAAAGGTAGACCGCAAAGAATAGGACGCCTAAAGCGAAGGGGTATTTGAAAACTAATGTTTTTTTCATAGGAAAAAGATTGTCGCTTTAAACTTAAACCTCAAGGGGTGAATTTTATGAAAACCGCAACCAAAAAGGTTACGAAAAAAAGGAAAGGTATTCCAAAGGAGCTTATTTACGAAATGCGCAAAGGCTCTCCCATTTACTACCGCGATTACGACAAAGTTCTTTCGGGAGAAAAAAAACCGGAGGAGGTTATGGGTAGCGGACTTTTACACGCAATTATTTTGGAATTGATTTTGGAATTCCTATTTAAGGAACTTAAGCCCAAAGGTTACCACATCTTAACGGGAGAAGTAGGTTTTAAATTTGCCCCCAAAAGCTGGTATAACCTTGATATAGCCATCTATAAAAAGGGGGATATAAAGGAAATAAGTGCGGAATTTGTTCAAACCCCTCCGAGGGTGGTAATAGAGATAGACACAAAAGCGGATTTGAGGAAATTTTCAACACCTATGGATTACTTCCATATGAAAACCCAAGACCTCTTGAGCGCTGGGGTAGAAAAGGTTATTTGGATATTCACCAAGGAGAGAAAAATTTGGTATGCCCAAAGGGGGAAGGATTGGATAATCACCGATTGGAATAAAGATATAGAGGTAACCGAGGGAGTCAAGTTCAATTTAGAAAAACTTTTGGGGGAAAAATAGGAGACCTCGGGAACGGTATAAAATACCTTTTTCTCGGTATCCTTTGCTATCCTTGGTGATTATCCTTCCAATAATTTCTTTTTTATCTCTTCAAACTTATCCAATGCGCTATCAACGGGGACATCTATTTTCTCACCCGTTTTTCTTATCTGAATTTCCACCAATCCGTCTTTGGCTTTTCTACCTACAACTATGCGAATGGGAATACCTATTAAGTCCGCATCTTTGAATTTAAATCCCGCCCTCTCATCGCGGTCGTCAATTATTACATCAATACCCCTTTCAAGGGCTTGTTTGTATAGTTTTTCCGCGGTTTGTTTTTGAATTTCGTCGCTCACATTTAAAGGTAAAATTTCCAGTTCAAAAGGTGCCACATTGGGGTGCCAAATAATACCGTTCTCATCGTGGGATTGTTCCACTATTGCGGACATAAGGCGGGATACCCCTATTCCGTAACAACCCATTACGATGGGTTTTTCCTTTCCGTCTTTATCCACGAAGTAAGCCTTCATAGGTTCGGAATAACGGGTGCCAAGTAGAAATATGTGTCCTATTTCCAAACCCCGTGAGAGTTTTAAAGGTTTCCCGCACTCGGGACAGGGGTCGCCCTCTTTTACCTCCGCAAGGTCGTAAAATTCCCCGTATTCAAAATCCCTTCCGGGGTTGGCATTTATGTAGTGATAGTGGGGTTCGTTGGAAGCGACCACCAAGTTTTTAACCCCGTAGAGGGAGTTATCCCAAATAATTCTTTCAACCCTATTGGGAGGTAGGTTTAAAATACCGACGAATCCCCTTTCGGTTCCCAAAATTTCCTTAATCTCCCCATCGTCCGCCAAACGGAAATTATCGGTTCCCAAAAGGCGTTCCAATTTATTTTCGTCCACCTCGCGGTCACCCCTTATTAAGACCAAAACGGGTTTACCCTCCACTATGTATAGGAGACTTTTTAGGATTTTTTCGGGTTTGGTTTTTAAAAACTTCGCCAGTTCCTCTATTGTTCTCGTATTAGGG
>QOAS01000085.1 GCA_003972855.1 Gammaproteobacteria bacterium
TCTTTTCCATAAAATTTTCCCCTCCCAAGAGATGGCATAAACGAAACCTCCATCGGAGGTAACCGCTATAAACTCGTCGCAGGCAACAACGCCGTTTAGGTCGGTATCTCCTCCATCGGGAGGTGAAAAGCTCCAAAGAAGGTTTCCGTCTTTGTCAAACACATAAAGTTTGTCGTATTTATCTTTACCGCCTTCATCCCCTTTTGTAGCGTGCAAAATTTTATCCCTATAAATGAGAGGTTGATTTGTAATTGTCAAATTCTTTTCCCCCACATACCTTTTCCACTTTAAGGTGATAATCTCCTCGGAAAACCCTCCTAAGGAAGTGCCGAAAAGCGCCAAACCCAAGAGGGGGAGGAGTTTTTTTAGTCCCATTAAAGTGGAATTTTAGAACTTAGGGGTTTTCCTTTAAAAGTCCCTCCTCTTTGAGCCATTTTTTAACCTTTTCGGGGGAAACTTTTAGAACCTTCGCAATCTTTTCGGGGGGGAAGGTTTAGCTCCTTGTAGAGGTTTATGACATCTTCCCTTTTTGTTTTCTCCGCTCCTTCTAAAAACAAAGGATGTTTCTCCACAGTGATGGGCATCCTTTCAACCTCCTTACGGAGTAAATTTAACCTTTTAGGTCTAAGTCCCGCAGTGTGCAAAAGGTAGGTTAAATATTTCTCCCTTTTGGGTTGCGGTAGTGTTAAGAATTTTGTTAACAACTCTTTGAGTGTTCTATTTTCGTTTTCCATTTTGCAGAGAATAGAAAGAACCCAATCGCTCGGCTCGTTTGAGTTTAAAAGCAAAGAGCAATTAACCTTATTGAGGTCTATTAACCGGTATTCAAACTTCAAAGAGTTTGTTACCACAATTGGAGACATTTTCCTAAGGGGTTTCTCACCCGCATAAACAACTGCTTGGTGGGGTATTTTCCCATAGTTTTCCAAAATAAGAAGGTGATAGTAGAGCATTCTCAAACCCATCTTTGGGTCGTCTGTAGATTGCAACTCAAGGTGGTAAATTTCTGTGTTCCACTTTGGGGTCAAAAGTTCGGTTAAAAACCAAACTCAAAAAGTTTACAGGTATGTCCTTTATAAGCCTCCTTAGGGGAATGTCGTAAGCTTTGGACATTTAGGGGGTATTTTCTACCCTTTCCTTGCGGAAATTTTTTGGTGATAAATGTTATAACACAAAAACTTTTATGTTTTTTATATTAGTATCTTCGGTTTAGGGCCCGTAGCTCAGGTGGTAGAGCGGGCGGCTCATAACCGCCCGGTCGGGGGTTCGAGTCCTCCCGGGCCCATCAATAATTTCTTTTCTCGGTTATCCATCATGAAATCTCTTTCCGACAATCAAAAAAATCTTAAAGAGGGGTTATACTAATGTTGATGTTGGATTTATCCAAAGAGGATTTGGAAAAACTTATTAAGCTACAAGAGATAGACTCAAAAATTATCAAGCTGGAGTTAAAGCTTAAGGAATTACCCGAAGAAATAAAAAGGTTTGAAGAAATCGCCCAAACCCGCCGTAATAAAATAGCCCGTATAGACGAAAGAATTGAAGAACTCTCTCAAAAGCGTAAAGAATTGGAAAAGATAATAAACGAAAATTACAAAAAGATAGAGGAAGCCAAGAAGAAAAAAGCCCAAGCCAAGAACTTGGAAGATTACAAAGAAGCCATTAAAATGAAGGCGGAAGCGGAAAAGAGCATCATAAAGGCGACAAAAGAAATAGAAAAAATCCTCAAAGAGTTAAATCAACTCTTCAGGGAAAGAGAGAAAATGGAAACCAGCGTGGCGGAGTTTGAAAGGAAAATAGCCAAAAAGGAAGAGGAAGTTCAAAAAACCCAAAAGATGTTGGAAAGAAAATTGCAAGAACTCGGAGGGTTGAGGGAACAATTGATTTCCGAGATTTCCCCGGAAGTCGTGGAGTTTTACGAAGAAAAGAAATACGAGTTTGGGGGAAATGTTTTCGTTCCCGTATACAACAAAACCTGCACGGGTTGTTCTATGCAAGTTCCTTCCGCCCAATATACGAAACTTTTAAGGGGAGAAGGGTTGGTATACTGTCCCAACTGCGGGAGAATTCTCTTCATAGAAAACGGAAGTAGGGGTTAAACGAAAACCTTTTCCGGTTTAAGTTTTCCCTCCACAACCTTGCCTATAGCGGAAAAACCGAAAGGGGAGTATACCCTTACGAGCTGACCTTCGCGGAAGTTTCCCTCAAAGGGGATATATACTCCATTCTTCAAAAGTTGTAAACGGCTCTCATCAACCTCCACTTTCGGTAAGTCCAACCCTTTGTCGGGAGAAAGCAAAACCTCTTTAAGGTCTTTCAAATTCAATAACTCTTCCAAATTAAGGGCGCTATCTAAATTTAGTCTACCTATTTCGGTTCTCTTTAAACTTTCGGTGGTAGCCCCCAAGGAGGTTTTTACCCCTATGTCCTTTATTAAGCTCCTTATGTAGGTTCCTCCCGAAACCTTAACGTCCAAGGTAAAACGGGGTGGATTGTATTCCAAAAGGTGTATCTCGTAAATTTTGACCTTTATGGGTTGGAGGTTAATAGATTTTCCTTTCCTTGCAAGTTTGTAAGCCCTCCTACCCCTTACTTTTTTTGCACTAAAAGGGGGTGGAACTTGTAAAATTTCACCCCTGAAGGTATTTACTATTTCTTCAAATTCCCCACGGGAGGGATAATTTCCTTGCGTTTGCCTTACTACATTACCGGTAATGTCGTAGGTATCGGTTTCTATGCCCAAAATCCCGCCCGCTATGTAGCGTTTGGGAAGTTTTTGGTAATATTCCGCCAAGCGGGTTGCCTTTCCAAAGAGAAGTATAAGAAGCCCTTCCGCAAAGGGGTCTAAGGTTCCGGTATGTCCCACCTTAGAAACTCCGAATTTTTTCTTTATACGGTTCAAAACTTCCGTAGAGGTTAGACCTTTGGGTTTATTAACCGCTATAAGTCCAAATAACTCTCCCATTAAGGGAATTAAATTTCACCAAACAACCACTTTTTCCGCCTTTAGGATAAGTTGGGCTATTTCCCTGTAGGAGAGGAGTTTATCTTCCAAAACCTTTATTTTGCGGGCTTGGGCATCCTCTTTGCATACAAACCAATTGGGTTTGGTAGGTATCTTTAAAACCGCATCCTCTATAAGGACGACTATATCGTTCTCCCCTATAAAACTGTAGGGAATATTGCTCTTTTTAACCAACCATAGGGTTTTAACCATTACCAAACCCCCACCACTTGGGTTTTATCCAAAATTTCCGCTATTTCCCGCTCGTCCGCCATTATCCTTTTGAAGCCTGTAATCCACAAATCCTCTTCCGATAGCCCTCTAACTTCAAAGTCATCCTTATCAACTACAAAGGTTACATTTTCCTTATTCACCCTGTAAGTCCTGAAATCCTCATACCCCAATTCGGTCGGACTCCAATCGGTCAAAAAGTAAACCCCCTCCTTTATGGTTACAAAGTAAACTTTGGCTTTAAAACTCAATGCGGAAGCTATTTTAAAAGCCTGCACAGCCTTCCACGAAAAGGGGTCGGACTTTAAAACCACCGCAACGAACATCAGTTAAAGAATAAAACTTTATCAGAAGCCACTATAATGTCCGCTAAGAGGTCTATATCCTTTTCTTCAGCCCAAGGAGGAACTATTTGATGCCTCTTCTCCACCGAAGAGCGCCCGCAGAGAACTTTTAAACCTTTTTCCGTTAGTTTTTTAAGGTCTCCTATTCCCAACCACCAAACACCGTTCCCGTGAAGGTAGATGGTAACTTCCGCCCCTAAGTCCAAAAGTTCCTCCATAAGGCTTAATATGGTTTTCCTATCCTTTGAAAAGGGGTTGTTTGATACGACAAACAACACTTTGGTTGAGGACATCTATTCAAACCTATTTTAGGGATTTTAAAGTTTGTTTTAACCCCCACCTCGTATTTTCTTAAAATAGCTATCCTTCAAGGGATGAAGGTGCCATTTTTTCGTTTTGACTCAATAGGGGAAAGAATAAAAGAAGACTTGGTAAAAATTATTGAAAGCGGAAGACTCACAAGAGGGGAGTTTACGAAAAAATTTGAAGAGGAATTTAAAAACTTTTTAGGCGTCAGATGGGTAAAAACGGTAAACTCGGGAACAACAGCCCTCTATACCGCTTTAAGGGCATTGGATGTTAAAGGTAAGTATGTGGTCCTACCCGCTTTAAGTTTTATGGCTACCGTTGATGCGGTTCTGTTAGCGGGTGGCATTCCCTTGGTTATAGATGTGGACGAAACCTACACTATGGACATAAACCAGTTGGAAGATGCCCTAAAGCGTTACGATGTTAAAGTTATTTTACCCGTTCACCTTTTCGGAAATATGGCGGATATGCCTTCAATAAGTTGGTTGGCTCAAAAATATGGAGCTTATGTATTAGAGGATTCAGCTCAAGCCCACGGGGCGATGTTAGAAGGCGTTAAGGCGGGAGCTTGGGGAGATATTTCCGCCTTTAGCTTTTACGCCACTAAAAATGTTTCCATGGGAGAAGGTGGAGCGGTAGCGGTAAAAAATCCCTCTTTGGTGGAAAGGGTAAAAAAATTGTTAGACTTCGGAGATACTCCCGCTTTTAACTTCCGACTGTCGGAGTTTCAGAGTGCGGTTGGATTAAACTCCCTTAGGAGGGTGGAGGAAAACAACCGCAGGAGAAGAGAAATAGCCCAGCGCTACAACGAAAGTTTTAAAGATATTTTCCAACTCCAAAAGGAGAGGGGATATTGCGTATACCACGTTTACAGTTTGAGGCATCCAAAAAGAGACCTCATAACGGAAGAACTCGGAAAGAGGGGAATCGCCACCAAGGTTTACTACCCGTATCTCCTCCACGAGCTTAGGAACACCCCCCACCTTCCCACTCCAAACGCCCAAAAGTTTAAAAAAGAACTCTTTGCGTTGCCCATATATCCATCTCTGACCGACGAGGAGGTTGATTATGTGATATCAACCCTTTTGGAGATTGCTCAAAAGCTCTAAGACAACCTTGCGGTCGTCAAAGGGATATTTTACCCCCTTTATCTCCTGATAATCCTCGTGTCCTTTTCCCGCTATAACTATAATGTCACCCTCCTTTGCCAATTTTAAGGCAAGGTTTATCGCCTCTTTCCTATCGGGTTGAATTTTTACCTTAGAACGGTCTCCTATGCCCTTTAGGATATCTTCTATAATTTCCGAAGGCTCTTCAAAACGGGGGTTATCGGAAGTTAAAATTACCAAATCGCTAAACCTTTCCGCCACCGCACCCATAAGGGGTCTTTTATTCCTATCCCTATTTCCACCCGCCCCAAATACCGTTATAACCCTACGGGGTTTTAGATTAACCACCGCCTTTAGGAGTTTTTCCATTGCATCGGGGGTATGGGCGTAATCCACTATAACGGTAAAAGGTTTCTCCGCAACAATTTCAAACCTACCGGGTATCTGCGGTAGGTTTTGACAAACCCTTTGAAGCTCTTTTGCGGAAAACCCCAAAGTAAGGAGTAGAGAAATAACCCCCGCGAGGTTGAAAACTTGAAACTCTCCCCTAAGGTTGGAGGAAAACCTAAAAACCTCCCCTTTGGGAGTGGAAAGTTCAAAACTCAAACCCCTTAAGGTTACCTCCTTTTTTAAAATCCTGTAATCGTTATCGGACTCCGTTCCAAAACTTTGGAGGGAAAACTCTTTTGCTAACCTCCGCCCGTAAAGGTCGTCGCCGTTTACAACACCCGCTTTGTAGGTATATTCGGAAAACAAAAGGCGTTTGGCTAAAAAGTAGTTCTCCATAGTGCGGTGGTAGTCCAAATGGTCCTGAGAAAGGTTGGTAAAAATAACCCCTTCAAAGCGGGTTCCGTAAATCCTCCTTTGCCAAAGGGCGTGGGAAGAAATTTCGCAGGCAACCGCCTTAGCCCCGTCCTCAACCATTTGGGCAAGGGTTTTATACCAAACTTTAGGGTGGGGAGTGGTTTGACCTTTGCCGTAAACCTTTTGGTCAAAACGGTATTCAACCGTTCCTATAACCCCCGTTGGAATGTTTAACCCGTTTAACAAACCCGCCAGTATAAATGCGGAGGAAGTTTTTCCGTTGGTTCCGGTTATTCCGAAAATTTTCAGCTTTTCATCGGGTTTATTAAAAAATTCTCTGCAAGCCAGAGCAAAAGCCCTTCGGGAATCTTCAACCTTTAAAAGTTTTACACCCGAGTTTTTTACCTCTCGGGGAGGGTTGTAATCTTTTTCAACGACTACCGCCAGAGGTTTTTTCTTCAAAACCTCCCCAATAAAGGAGTGACCGTCAAACCTCGTTCCCCTTATTGCAAAAAAAATGGAACCTCCCCGAACTTCGTTGGAGTTATCCGTAACATCTCTTGCCAACTTTACGAGTTGAAAAAGTTTTTCCATATCCCAATATAGGTAATATTGCCAATGCTCTTGCTGGTGGACATAGGAAACTCCGCCGTAAAGTGGATTATCAGCGAGACCGATAGATACCAACCTTTGCGGAAGGGAATTTTAAATCACGACCAAATTGAGGAATTAAGAAAATTCAAAGATATTCCCTACAAAGTGGTAGCTTCGGTAAAACCGAGTTTAAATCCCAAACTGGCAGAGGTTTTAAAAAATCCAATTTTTGTAAAAAATGAAGACTGCCTCCGCTTCATAAGTTCCGAATACGAAACTACCCACACCTTGGGAGTGGATAGGTTACTCAACGCCATAGGGGGGCTGAATTACGCGGATACTTTTTGTGTGGTATCCTTCGGGACCGCAACGGTCGTAGATTTGGTCGTAGAAAAAACCTTTTTAGGAGGAGCTATATTCTTAGGAATGGAGAAACACCTAAAGTGTTTAAATATTCACGCGGAGCAACTTCCCATGGAAAAACCCCAAATTCCCCAAAGACCTATTGGGAAAAATACCAAAGAGTGCTTACTATCGGGGGTTTTTTATTCCCAACTCTTTGCGGTGAAAGGGTTTGTTCAAACTTATAAAGAACTTTACGGGGTTGAAAAAGTTATTCTCACCGGCGGAAGTTTGGATTTTTTTATAAGCCAATTTGAAAGTTTTGTTTTTGATAAAGAACTGCTTTTTAAAGGGCTTTTTAAAGTTTTTTACGAGGTCTACTTTTGAAAACCGAAAGGATTTAGGAGATTTTTAGAGGGCTGGCAGCGACCTACTTTCCCGTGCCGCGGTCCGGCACAGTATCATCGGCGCTGGGGGGCTTAACTGCCGGGTTCGGAATGGAACCGGGTGTTTCCCCCCCGCTATGGCCACCAG
>QOAS01000038.1 GCA_003972855.1 Gammaproteobacteria bacterium
CAAAATTTTCAAACTCCCTTAGCCCGCGTTTGGCGGGCGTTGTTGCAACTCCTTAAAAAGGGATACAGAATGGTGGTTATTACAGATGGATTGTCGCAATCCTGCTTTAGCGGGCATTAACTGCAACACTACCCTTTCAAATCCGTATGAATTCTATGTTTGAAATTTAAAAAACCCCACAAATGGTTATATATATCGCTCAAACCCGCACCGTTGTAGGAGGGGAACGATTGCTCTACTCCCATGCGGGTTTGGAGAAACTTGACACCCTTCGGTTGCCAAGGAGCCAACCTCTATTGTTAATTTGACTATATACCACAAAATGAGGTTAAAGTCAAGTCTTAAAAACCTCCGTAAGTTGACATTAATAAAACCTAAAACGGGAAACTTGACAAAGATTTCGTGCTATCACTTGGTAAATTTAATAAAACTCGTAACTGTTTCGGGAGGTTTTTAAGTTATTTCCTCAAAATATGTAGACAAATTTCGGAAAAATCTACAAAATGTTTTAAAATTTTTAGAAACAATTTCGGTTTTTATAGAAAATATAAACAGAAACGGGTTAAATATAAACTTTTTTCAACAAAAATTTTAACAAATTTCACAATTTTGCGACAATTGAAGGATTTTTTTACAGCAAAACGTTTTTGAAACCCAAAAAGGTGTGAAAGGGTAAAATTACTTGACACCAAAGTGTGGATAATTAAAATCACAAAGCAAATAGAGTTTTAGAAATTAAGCTTAAGCACCTTCAAACGCTTGAACCACCGTGGGTCGGAGGAACAAAGGGGCTTGAAAAATCCCCAAAAGGTGGTTTTTCTTCTCTAAATCCTTATTTGGAGGCAAATTTAAAACCTTTCCTTAGTAAGGTGCGGAATTTTCAAACACCCTCAGCGTTAATTAGTTTAATTTTTCCCCGTAATGGAACAAAAGGAGGAGAAACTAAAAAAGGCTCTCCTTGCCATAGAAAAACTTTCCGAGAACGATTACGAGAAACTCAAAAAACTTATAGGGGTAGGCAATTACCTTTACCGACTTTTGGCGGATATTTTAAACGACCCCGTAAAGGAGGATTTGAAAATCTTTGACAAATACTCCCTTGAGAAGAGAATTGCGATTCTAAATTACCTCAAGGAGGTTTTGCAAAGGCGTCTTCAAAAGCCCAAAATTGATAAAAACCGACCGGTGAAACCCTTTGAGTATTTTCTTACTCCAATAGAAAAGGTGGATTTTTTAACCCCCAAGGAGGTAAAACTTTTAAAAAGCTTGGGAATAAACACCGTTTTGGACGCCCTCTACTACTTTCCCTATAAATACAAGGATAGGAGGCTTAACAAAAGTATCCGCTATGCCAAACCCAATACCCAAATTTGCGTAAAGGTTAAAGTTTTGCAAACGAGAAAACTCCCCGAAGGGGAACCGTATAACTACGAGGTTATAGTTACCGACGGAACCGACCAGCTCGCCCTCAAATACAGGTATAAGGACTTTAGGGCGCTCCTTAGGTTTAAAAGGGGTAGCGAGTGGATAGTCTGCGGAAAACTAAAGCAGTTTGCGGGGGAAAAATACATAGTCCACCCTGAGGTTTACACTCTCTCATCCCAAGAGGTGGGAAGGATTATTCCCGTCTATTACGCCAAAAAAGGTAGGGAGGTAAAGGAAATAGCCTCAACCCAAAAGGGAAAACTTTTGGCAAAAGCCATAGGGAATTTAGTTAAAAGGTATGCCCCTTATTTTCCCGAAATACTCCCCTATAAGGTTTTGGAGAAGTATTCTTTCCCTTCCATAGATAGCGCCTTTAAAAATATTCACTCCCCCCCTTCGGTGGAAAACTTTTACGACCTTGAGGAGAGAAAAACCAACTATCAAAGGAGGTTTATATACGAAGACCTTTTGGTGTTTTCCTTGGCTATGCTCATGCAGAGGGGAAAAAGAGCAACCCTCAAAGCCCCTAAGGTGGAGGTAGATACCGAGGAGTTTCTAAAAACCTTTGAGGAAAAACTCCCCTTTAAACTTACCAACGCCCAAAGGAGGGTTTTGAAGGAAATCCTTTCCGACCTAAGGGGTGAAAAACCGATGAATAGACTTTTGCAGGGAGATGTAGGAAGTGGAAAGACTGTAGTAGCCATAGGTAGCGCCTTGGCGGTGGTAAAAGCGGGTCTGCAGGTGGCGGTCTTAGCCCCTACCGAAATTTTGACAAACCAACACTTTAAAAACTTTCAAAAATTTTTGATAGACACCTCCTTTTTAACCGCGGACAAAATAGCCCTTTTGACGGGGAGTCTGACCCAATCGGTTAAGAAGAAGATTAAAAACTTAATAAGACTGGGTGCGGTGAAAATCGTTATAGGAACCCACGCCCTTTTGGAGGAGGACGTTGAGTTTAAAAACCTCGGATTGGTTATAGTGGACGAGCAACACCGTTTCGGGGTTTTGCAGAGAAAAGCCCTCATTGAGAAGGGAAAAGGGGTTTTCCCCCACGTATTGGTTATGACCGCAACTCCCATTCCGAGAACTTTGGCTTTGACCGTTTACGGCGATTTGGATATTTCGGTAATAGACGAGATGCCCGCGGGGAGAAAACCGGTTTTAACCCGTTTGCTCTACGAGAGTGAAAAGGAAAGGCTTTATACCCTCATAAGGAGGGAATTGGAAAAGGGAAACAAGGTTTATGTCGTGTATCCCCTCATTGAGGAGAGTGAAAAGTTGGAGCTAAAGTCCGCAACCGAGGAATGGAAGAAGTGGAAGGAGCTTTTTCCCGATAAAAAGGTTCTGCTTTTGCACGGAAGGATGAAAGATAGCGAAAAACAAAGGGTGATGGAAGAGTTCCGTAAAGAGGGAGATATTTTGGTTTCCACCACCGTGGTGGAGGTGGGAGTAGACGTTCCCGATGCGACGGTAATGGTTATAGAGGATGCCCACCGCTTCGGTTTAGCCCAACTTCACCAGCTCCGCGGAAGGGTAGGTAGAAGCGACCGCCAATCTTACTGCTACCTTATAGTTCCCGACGAGATAAGGAATAAGTCCAATGGGGACACCCTCAAGAGGTTGGAAGTGTTTGTAAGAACCACCGACGGGTTTAAAATTGCGGAAGAAGACCTAAAACTTAGAGGGAGCGGAAATCTATTGGGAACCGAACAAAGTGGTTACTTTACCTTTCCTTTGGCGGACTTAAATAGGGCGGAAGATAGGGCTATTTTGCTAAAAGCCCGCCAAGATGCGGAAAAAATTATTAAGGTAACCCCCGACCTCTCAAAGTTACCCAATTTAAAGAAACTACTACTCTACCGATACGGGGATAAATTGGAACTGGGTTCGGTAAGTTAAAATTCCTCCATCAATGGGAAAAAAATTTCTTATTTTCTTTCCCTTTGCGGTTTTGTCTTTAAGTCCAACACCTTTGGTGGCACAAAGCCAAGAAACCCCTAAAAAGGTTTTTCAAATACCTTTGGAAATAACCTCCTCCTATTTTGTGGAAAAACCGAAAGAAGAAGTCCCCAAGAAGTTTCCCGTAAAACCCTCCATTCGCCTAAGTGCGGGTAAAGTTGGACTTATATACCCCAAAGAGGTTTTTGTTCCCCACGAAAAACTCAAAAGGGAAGGGGGTTTTTTCTCCTGCGGTGAGCCTTCCGATAGGGAGCTTTATACCACCGCCTTAGAGCTTTTTAATAAGGGAGACCTAAAGGGTGCGAAGGAGAAATTTATTTCCCTTTTATACCGCTACGGCTCCAGTCCCTTTACGCTAAAAGCCAAATACTACTTGGGCGTAATAGCCTTTAAAGGGGGTGAATACGAAAGGGCTTACACGATATTTAAAAACCTTTGCCAAGGGGAGTATCCCTTTTCTTGGAAAAAGTTTGCCTGTTACAACGCGGTAATTTCGGGGCTTTACATCGGAAGAAGGGATTATCAATCCGCATCTTCTCACCCGTTTTGGAAACACTTCCTCCTTTGGCTTGACGGAAAAGAGGACGGTTACAGTTTTTACGGGAAACTGAATTGCCAAACTTTGGAAGTTCCCTATAGGAATTACTGCAATTACCTCAAGGCGTTTATAAATCCTTCCCAACCCCCCAATGGTCTTTCTTCCGATTACCTGCAAAGTTTGAAGGTGAGAGAAATCCTCCTATCTTTGCTTTCGGGACGCTCGGTAGACCCTCAAAAGGTTAAAAGGTATATAAGAGACCCCAAGTGGGGAATCTATTTGGAATACCTTTACACCTACTACCTTATTAATTGGGGATATTACGAAAACGCGTTGGGATACATAAAAGACCTATACCGCAAAGACCGTAAAAAGGCGGTGGATTTAGCCAAACTTTTGATAGTTCATAGACCCGAATTGGCTACCCGAGTTCTTGAGACTATCTCCGACCCCCAAGTGTGGGAAGTTTACATAAAACAACTCTACAACCGCGGTGAATACCGTGCGGTTCTCCACTATGCACCCAATCTATTGCTTTACCGCCTGGCGGGATATTCCGCATACCTTTTGGGGGATTACGAGAAAACAGCCCTTTACCTCGGTAGGTTAAGGGATAAAAACGAGACCGACGAAAGGGTTCTGCTGGATAGCCTTTTGAGACTCAAGAGGTGGAAAGAATTTTCCGCGGAACTTAAAAAGGTAGGAAACAAATACCCCGACCTGTATAGGGAATTCTTGGGATGGTATTACTATTACAGGGGAGAGTGGGCTAAGGCGTCCGCACTTTTAAAGGATACCCTTTATAGGGCGGTAGCCTACTTTAACTTAGGAGCTTACCAAAAAGTTCTCGCCCTCTTGAGGAATGACTCCAGTCCGACCGCAAAAGTATTAAAGGCTAAAGCCCTTTTGGCATTGGGTAACTTTGACGGCGCAATCGCTCGGCTAAGCGGACTTTCCACATCCGAAGCCCTTTACTTAAAGGGTATCGCCCTCTTTGCCAAAGGGAATTACCGCGAAGCGGCTTATTACTTTGAAAAACTGCTCCATCGCACAAAGAAATATCCCAACGCGCTTTTGAGGTTGGCGGATTGTTATTACAACCTCCGCGAATACGAAAAGGCTAAGAGACTTTATCTCAAGTTCATCCGCCTTTTCCCGAAAGATAAAAATATTTCCGACGCCTATTTGGGACTTATAAACCTCTATTTGGCAACCGGTGACTTTTCCCTCGTTGAATACATCTACCGCATAGTGGAAAGATATCCCAACCTCGTAAGCGAAGAGGTAAAACTCAAATTGGCACAAGCCTTTGCTAAAAACGGGCAAACCCAAAAAGCGTTAAACCTGCTAAATGTCTTGCTCCGTTCAAAAGACCCTTACATTAGAGGTGAAGCCCTACTCACCTTGGCAAAGCTAAATCCCCAAAAGGCGGAAGACTATTTAAAGGAAGTTATCTCTATCGGTCTACCCGAACTTCAATCCCGTGCGGTTATAAACTTGGCTTACTACTACCTGCAAAAGGGAGAAAAGGAAAAAGCCAAACGCCTCTTGGACAAATTTGCGGATAGGGTAACCCAAGTGGACAAATTGGTTGAACTGTATATCCGTCTTGGGGAGTTTAAAAAGCTTTATTACCTTTTGCAGGAACTTATGGCGGTTGATAACAGTTACACAAAGGTAGCCTTTGAAGTCGCGAAAAAATATCGCAGATGGGAGTTTTATAAATTGTCCCTCTATTCGCTTGACCCCAAGATTGCGGCAATATCCGCTTACCGACTGGAAATTTGGGCTTTAAAGAGAAACGACCTAAGAAGTGCTTTAAAATATGTCCTAACCCTTAAGGTTAGAAAGCTCAAATACGAACCGATATACTCCCGCGCAATTTTTGTAATAGTTGAAAAACTCCATAAGGAGGGTTACATTTCGGACGCCTGCCAACTGATAAAGGAAATTAACGAAAGGTATCTAAACCCCTCCCAAAGGCTTAAAGTTGAAACTATAAAGGTGGATTGCGAAAGGTGAGGATTCCGCCTTTTTTGGTTTTTACAATCTTTAATTAGACCCTATGAATTTGGTGGTGGTTACGAAGGGAAGGATAACGGATGCGCACCTTGAGAAATATGGTCTAAAAATATTATTTCAAAAGGGGAATAAATGCGCCATTCAGGCTCAGGACCTAAAACTTTTTATTGAATTCCTTCTAAAGGAGGACTTAATTGACGAAATCCTGCACAAGGACAAGTATGTTCCCAAGGAGGAATTCATACAAAGGTACATAGACAACTTGATGGAACTCCAAGGGGAAATGGATGTAAAGTATCAGAAGGTCTTTTCCCCTGAAGGAGAGGTTATAGGGGCGGAATTCTTTTGTGCTTTTCCTCTCCATCCCTTTCTGCTTGTGAAAGCCTTAAAGGAAACCTGTTTTGCGGATTTAAAGTGTTTGAGAAGTATAGTTTCCAAAGTCCGTAAGAAAGGTTGGGACAAACTTATCTTCTTTAATATGTTTCCCCGCTCCTCGGAAAAAAGCGATTTTGTAATGAGCGTAGTTGCCACCATTTCCGCTTCGGGATTATCCGATAAATTGGTTTTAGAAGTTCTTGAATATAAATTGGAGGAGGATAAGGTTAAAAAGAATATAAGTTTCGCCCGTAGACAGGGTCTAAAGGTAGCGGTGGATGACTGGGGAAGCGAAAACGCGGGAATTTTTAGGGTGGTAAATTTACAGCCCGATTTCGTAAAGATTGATAAAAGTATAACTTGGAGTGCGGAGGCGAGGGAAATTATAGAACCTATTGTGCCGAAATTCCAAGAGAGGGGAATAAAAGTTATAGTGGAAGGTATTGAAAACGAAGAACACTACAATTGGGCAAAAAATTTGGGCGCTTACATGCAAGGTTTTTATTTGCACAAACCCGAATTCTTTTAAAGTTCACCGTATATTCTATAAACCTCCCTGCGGTCTACTTTAAAACCTTTTTCCTTCAAGGTTTTGTAAATTTCCTTTGCGGACAAACCTCGTTCTTTTAGCTTTAATACCTCCCCTTTTAGGTCAAAATGGTCTTTTGAAACTCTTTCTTGGGGTCTAAAGAGTATTACGAATTCTCCTCTTACTTTGTCGGGATTTTGTTTGAAATAGCGGATAACCTCCTCGGTGGTTTCTCCCCTTATATACTCCTCGTGGAGTTTGGTAAGCTCCTTGGCTACGACCGTTGGAGGATTGTTAAAGACTTCCCCTATAACCTCCAAGGTTTTCAAAAGCCTATGGGGTGACTCGTAGAGTATAAAGGTAACCTCCAAACTTTCA
>QOAS01000098.1 GCA_003972855.1 Gammaproteobacteria bacterium
TTCCGACAGTAAAAGTTGTTAGGTTCCTAAAAGGGATTGAAACTAGCTTAGAGCGGGGGTTAAATGCGGGACTTGGAAGTTGTTAGGTTCCTAAAAGGGATTGAAACCAAACTCCATCCTCTCCTCTATTGAGAGGGTGGAGAGTTGTTAGGTTCCTAAAGGGGATTGAAACAATTGAAATTTCCAACTAGTGGAAAAAATTTCTTCTTGTTTTTTAACCTTCCGAGTTGTCTTTAAGTTCAAACTAAAAACATTTGTAAAATCCAAAACTTATGTTGACAAAGAAGACACTAAGGGACATAGACGTAAAGGGAAAAAAGGCTCTCGTTAGGGTGGACTTTAACGTTCCCATTGACGAGCAGGGTAACATCGTTGATGACCTAAGAATAAAAGCTTCCCTTCCCACTATAGAGTATCTTTTAGACCAAGGGGCAACCGTTATTTTAATGTCCCACTTGGGAAGACCCAAAGGGAGGGACGAGCGTTATTCCCTAAAGCCGGTGGCAAAAAGGCTTTCCAGACTTATAGGACAGGAGGTTATATTTGCCCCCGACTGCATAGGCGAAGAGGTTGAAAGGATAGTTAATAACGCCAAACCCGGGGATGTTATCCTTTTAGAAAACCTCCGTTTCCACAAAGGGGAAACCAAAGGGGATTACGAATTTGCAAAAGAGTTGGCAAAGTTGGGTGATTTCTATGTAGGGGACGCCTTCGGAACTTGTCACAGAAACCACGCTTCCACCTATGTGGTTCCCCAAATTTTAAAACCCGCGGTTATGGGTTTCCTTTTGGAAAAGGAAATTACCTACTTCACCAAAGCCCTCGTTAATCCCCAAAGACCGGTTGTTGCTATCTTGGGTGGTGCAAAGGTTTCCTCCAAATTGGGGGTAATAAAGAACCTCCTAAAGAGGGTGGACAAACTCTTTATCGGCGGAGCTATGGCGTTTACCTTCCTCAAAGCCCTCGGTTATCCCGTAGGAAGCTCCCTTGTGGAGGAGGAATTAATAGAAACCGCAAGGGATATTATTGATATAGCCAAGAAGTTGGAGGTTAGGTTATACCTACCTATAGACTTCCTAATAGGTAAAGAGGTTTCCGATAATACGCCTACAAAATTGGTCGCTTGGCAAGAAATCCCCGACGGCTGGATGGGACTTGACATAGGACCCGCCTCTTTGAAATTAGCGGAGGAAATCCTGTCCGACGCTCAAACCATTATTTGGAACGGTCCTATGGGCGTCTTTGAACTGGATAGGTTTAAGGAGGGAACTTTCGGTATAGCCCGTCTCGTGGCGGAAAGCCCCGCCCTTACCATTGCGGGTGGAGGCGATACCGATTACGCAATTCACAAAGCGGGTGTTTACAACGCTATAAGCTGGGTTTCCACCGGTGGGGGAGCTTTCTTGGAACTCCTATCGGGTAATACTTTGCCCTGTCTCCAAGTTTTGGACGATAGAATTTAAACACCTTTAAGGAGTCTATAACCCAAACCTTCGGGTAAACCTTTGCTCTTTAACTCCTTTATAACCTTTTCTTTGTCAAAATCCACCCTTTTGTGGAATAAAACATTCCTTTCGGTGTCCCATATAACGAATGACGCCAGAGGTATGCCGTCCCTCGGTTGCCCGACACTTCCGGGGTTTATTAGGTATTTCCTGTCCCTCCTAAGGGTGTAACCATTTATTTTGTAAACCACCTTGAGTTCGTTTTTTCCCAATTCAAACAAAATCGGTATATGGGTGTGTCCGTAGAAAACTACCCTATAGGGGGTCTTTTGCATAACTTCCAACGCCTCTTGGGGACTTAAGATGTATTCCATAGAAAGGGGTCTTAGGGGTGTATCGTGAACCAAAGCGGTTTCCCCTTCCTTTAAGACCAACCGCAGTTGGGAGATAAACTTTTTGTTTTCCTCCGAAAGTTCCTTTTCAGTCCAAACTATGGAGGTGTAAGCCCAATCGGAAAAGTACTCGGGTGAAAGCAGTCCCGCGATTATCGCATCGTGGTTTCCCATAACGCACTTTTGGGCGTTTTCCCTAACCCATTGGGTTACCTCGTTACACCAAGGGTAGTAACCGACAATGTCTCCCGTGCACCAAATTGTGTCAAAACCTATCCCCTTTGCACTTTTTATTACGCTTTCCAAAGCGGGCAAATTGGCGTGAATGTCTCCTAAAATTAAGACCCTCATTTGAGGTATGCTTTTAAAGCCTCTTTAAACTTTAAGGGGTCTCTCTCGGAAAGCTTTTCCGCAACGGTTGTTAAAAATTGTTCCCAATAGAGGCGTTGGGTAAAACTTTTTTCTTCCAAAAAAGGTTTCATTCCTTCCTTTAAAAATGCCTCTAAGAGGAGGGATTCAAACTCTTCCACCGCTTTGGAGGGGGAAATTTTGGTTTTGTCAATTCGGTTGAAAAAGAGACTGACAACCTCAATGCGGTTCATCTCTAATATGCTAAAATAACATAAACTAAACTATTCCCGTTCCCGCCTTAAAACCCCTCGTCCCCAAAAGGGGATTGCAAGGGGTAAAAACCTCGGGTGTCCCCGAAAAGGGGATTGACCGAGCTTGGGAACGGGAAAAATAAAACCCGAGGAGGAGAGAGATGGCGGTTGTATCTATGAAAGAACTCTTGGAAGCGGGTGTTCACTTTGGACACTCCAAGTCCCGTTGGAACCCCAAAATGAAACCCTACATTTACGGGGTTCGTAACGGGATACACATTATTGACCTCACCAAAACCGTTGAATCTTTGGAAAAAGCTTACAACTTCATCGTAAACGAAGTTGCCAAGGGGGCGGAAGTTCTCTTCGTTGGAACTAAAAAGCAGGCTAAACAGATTATCAAAGAGGAAGCGGAGCGTTGCGGAGCATTTTACGTAAACGAAAGGTGGGTAGGTGGACTTTTGACCAACTTTAAAACCGTAAGGAAATCCATTCTCAAACTCAAACTCTTGGAAAGAATGGAAGAAGAGGGCGTTTTTGAAATACTCCCCAAAAAGGAAGTTGCCCGTCTAAGGAGAAAACTCCTCAAACTCCAAAAGCTCTACGGCGGTATAAAGGAAATGCAAAGAATCCCCGACATAATTTGGATTGTTGATACCGTAAGGGAACACATAGCGGTTGCGGAAGCCAAAAAACTCGCCATTCCCATAGTTGCCATAGCGGATACCAACTGCAATCCCGAGGACATAGATTATCCCATTCCCGGTAACGACGACGCTATAAAGTCCATAAGGTTGCTAACTTCCAAAATAGCGGATGCGGTATTGGAAGGTAAGAAACGCAGAGAAGCTGAAGGAGAGATTATTGAAGAGCGCAAAGCGGTTGAAACCATTGAAGAAAGCGAAAAGCGTCTCTTTGAAGAAGCTATGAAAATGTCCGAAAAATATGCGGAACTTGATAAAGATAGTTCCGAGGTTGAGTAATTTT
This sequence comes from Gammaproteobacteria bacterium, assembly GCA_003972855.1. Taxonomy (GTDB): domain Bacteria; phylum Aquificota; class Aquificia; order Aquificales; family QOAS01; genus QOAS01. The sequence continues at coordinate 3,427 of QOAS01000098.1, forward strand.
TCTTTCTATGTCTTTCTCTTCCCTTTACAAATTCGTTCTTAAACTCAAAGGTAGGGGACACTTTCTATCTCCGAAAGAAACCGAATTTTTAAAGAAACTCCTTTTGCAGTTTTCCGAGGAAGAAATTAAACAAAGACTGGAAAGGTGTTTTAAGGAATTTTTGCCTCCCGCGGAGAGGGAAAGGAGTTCCATCTTAAGGTGCAAAAAACTCTTTGAAACACCTAAAGAGGAACGGGCGGTTTATTACAACCCTAAGGTAGTTGATTTCAACCTCGCCCAAACTCTTAGGGAACTTAGCAGGGATAAGAAACTTAAACTTTTGGAGGAACTAAAGGAATATGTTTCCTCCAAGGGTGGAAAGGTTTCCAAGGAGGAACTTAGGGGGGTTTTGAAAGTATTGCTTAGGAAGTACCTATGAAGTTAGAGTTTTATTCATATGCCCAAGACATTTCCCATAGTCATAGAAAAGTGTAAGGAAACGGGCTTATTGGTGGGATATGTTCCCGGTGTTCCGGGAGCCCATACGCAAGCGGAGACATTGGAGGAGTTGGAAAAAAACATAAAGGAGGTTTTAGAGTTAATACTGGAGGAAAATCCCGACATTGTTTCAAATTTTATCGGTGTATACCAAGTGGAGATAGAAGATGCCTAAATATCCCGTTCTTAAACCCGATGAAGTTATAAAGGCTTTAAAGAGATTAGGGTTTGAAGAGGTTAGACAAAAAGGTTCTCACAAGCAATTTAAACACCCCGATGGAAGGTTTACGACAGTCCCTTATCACAAAGGTAGGGATATCTCCCCAATTCTCCTCAAGAAAATACTGGAAGATATTGGTGTTTCTCTAAAGGAGTTTTTAGAAGTTTTAGATAAATAGCTATTTCTTAAGTTATAATAACCCCTTTGGCTTTCCAAAAGAACATTTGCGGGAGGAATAGAAATGACCGTAACCGTAAAAAAGGTAACCGTGGGCAAGGTTAAGGTTGTAACCCTACATACCAAAAATCTATATAGGGCATTTGATAACTACTTCCAAAAGGCGTTTTACCTTGAAAAGGATTTGTGTGCCAATGTAGGACAGGCTCTCAAAACCCTCAAAAGGCTTCAGGCTTCCGTAGAGGAACTAAAGGTTCTCCTTGAAAATGCCAAAAACTTGCCCGAAGAGGTTAAAAAACAGGCGGAAGAAGTTATAAGCGAAGCCCAAAAGAGCATAGAAAAAGGCTTGGATATGAAAAAAAGGCTAAAGGAATTTGAAGCTTCTTCTAATGTATACAAGAAAAATCCCAGCGAAGAGAACAAAGAGAGGGTTAGGAAAGCTATTGAAAACCTAAAGTGGCCTACCGAAGGAAATAAAACCTTGTGGGATTACGTTCAGGCTTGCAACCCTTGGAAGAAGTATCTCAAAAAGAGAATAGACTTTTAAGGTCTCTCCCTTTTTCAAACTCCCTCAATGGGTCTGACTTTTTTAAAACAGCCCATAAAGTATAACCCTATTAGTTGAACTACAATAGCGACGAGCACAATAACCTTTCCGTATTCCGCCAAAAAGCTAACCGCAAAAGAGGGTAAAAGTGCGGTAACTATCGCCGTGCCTACCGAAAAGGTGCAAACCGGCGAACCGAAAACGCAAAACTGCGCCGCTCCCAATCCGAATATACCGAGCAAGATGGCGAGCAGTTTTACAAATCCCAACGAAAAAGTTTTTAGGGCGCTTCTGATTTTCCCTTTTTTAAGAAACTCTAAAGTTTGACCGGCAAAGTTTAAAGGTTTTTTACTTTTCCAAACTTGCAGAGTTTTATCCTTTAAGGTTTTTGCTAAGCAAGTTCCAACTAACGCAAAAAGTAGGGAGTAAAAAATACCCAAAAGGGTGTGAATGAGGGGAATTTCTCCCCCTTCGGGTTGGGAAAAAACTTTAAACCCGTAAAGGGAAACTGTTAGTAGTAAAGCGAACACTACATAGGAAAATAGGTCTTTAAACACCCAAACGAGATATAGCATCTTTAGAAAAATTTACCAATTTTGTATTATCGGAGGTATGGAATTCAATCCCGATTTGGACCTTATTTTAGACCCTTTGGTCGTTATAGACAAAGATTACAACATTGTTTATTCCAACGAAAGTGCCAAAAAAACCTTTGGAGAACCCAAAGGTAACGTCAAATGTTACGCCCACATTTTCGGGTTTGAAAAACCTTGCTGGCACTATGCGGGTTATGTGTGTCCTATAAAGGAGGGTCAAAATAGGGGAGACCAAAACAAGATATGCACCCTTACCCTTTCGGTAAACACTAAGGAAGGTTTAAAAAGAAAACTGGTAAGGCAATACAAAAGGGGAAACTTTTATGTAGAATTGTATCTGCCCTATCAAGTAGTTAAAGATGTTTTAACCACACGGGTTGAGCTGTTTGCCTATTCGGACGATATATACCTAACCAAGAAGGAGTTGGAGGATTTAATTTCTTCCCTGCTTAAAAGGAAGGAAAAGTTTTTTATAATTATCATCAATGTAAAAAAGCTCAAATACATAAACGAGATATACGGCATACCCGCGGGGGATTTGGTTATAAGGGCGGTAGAACAGGTTTTGGGGAGACTTTCTACCAAACACCGATTTAGGTTTGCCCAAGTTGCGGGAGGATTTTTCGTTTTAATCCCCTCTATGGATTTTGCCCAAATAGAAAACTTTGAGAGGGAGGTTTTAAAGGAGTTCCTCAGTTTGGATGTGAAATACCTATCCAGTAGGATAAAGCCGAGAATAACCATAACCACGGTGGAAATAAATCCCGTTCACTTTAAGTCGGTGGGAGATGTTTACAAACTCCTTTTGTTTGCGGAAAAACAGAGGAAACAACATGCGATTTCGCATATTTTTGAAAACCAACAAGGTGAATTTTTGGATTTGTTACGGAAAAAGGAGATAGCTATTAGACACCTCTATAAATTTCTGGAAGAAGGGAGAGTTACCTTTTACCTCCAACCAATAGTTTCCCTTTCCGATGGGAGTATATCCCACTTTGAAGTCCTTATGAGGTTTTTGGATAACGGAAATGTGGTGTCCGCGGGTGTCTACATAGATTTAATTTACGAGCTGGGATTGGTGGCGGAATTTGACAGCTTACTTTTGGATTTACTTTACGAAAAGCTTGAAGATTTAGCCCGCCTAAAGAAGCCTCTCTTTATAAATGTTTCGGATGAAGATTTAAGGATGCTTTCCTATAGGAGGAAGTTAAAAAAACTTTTGGAGGTCTTTGCCCAAAAAGGTATTCCCATTTCGTTGGAAATTACGGAACAACTTCTCTTTAAGGAGTGGGGGGTTATAGAAACTCTCTCTAAAGAATACGAACTTAAATTTGTTATTGACGATTTCGGAACGGGTTATTCATCCCTAAAAATGGTTGCGGAGATAGTTTCCAAAGGATTGGGTAGCCATATAAAAATAGACTGCTCTTTGGTGAAAAACTATCTGACAAACAGGTATATAAAAGCAATTACCGACGGGGTAATTTCCTTTGCAAAAAATACCGATTTGAAAACGGTTGGGGAATGTATAGAAACCTCAGAGCAAATGGAAGCCCTCAAGAAGGCGGGATTAAATTACGGACAAGGTTGGTTTTTCTACAAACCTATGCCCCTTGAGGAGGCGATAAAACTTTCCTCTTAAGTAAATCTTAAAATCTCTCTTATGGCTTTTAAAAGAAGTAAAAAAACCGAAAAGGTTTATATATACGATACGA
>QOAS01000048.1 GCA_003972855.1 Gammaproteobacteria bacterium
CTCCCGAAGTGTAGGCTTCGGAAATATACTCAACTTCTATTCCATACTCTTTCGCCTTGTATTCCAAATATTCTTTTACTTTCCCGTGAGGTAGTAAACTCCATATCTGGTCTACTATGTTGTTTAGACGGCTTTCTCTGTTTTTATTCTTTACGGCATCTCCTATGTATATCTTTCTAACTCCGTATTTGAGGGCAAGCTCCAAAATTAGATTGCTTACGGTATGAGCAAAATGTCTTAAAAGCCTTCTAACCTTTAGCCATAGCCTTGAAATCCTTTCTTCTAAAAGATGCGTTAAAAACCCTTTCTTTTTAGCTCCCTCTAACCTGCTTTGTAGCTTTGCTATCTTCTTTAGATATTTCCTCAAAAGGCTTTTAAGTCCTTTGCCGTCTATTAGAAAAGGTCTTTTAACTCCTTCTATCACCACCGCAAAGAAGTTTGAAGAATTGGGGTCTAAAACCATTACCCTCTTGCCTTTAATAGGTTTAGCTTCGTTTTGCGGTTTTTCGTAGATTATGTGAAGTTCAAACTCTTTAGCTTTAGCTTTTGGAACGATTTGAATGTTTTTAATTAAACTTTCGTCAAGCTCCAATCCCGTATCTATCCAGAGGTATTTGAGTTCTATGCTGTGTTTTTCTTTTAGCCATTTTCTAAGCTCTTCGGAAAGGGAAAACCTGACTTTAGTTCCTACGATTTTAAATCCCGTCTTGTCGTAAGTGAGAGTTCTGTGTGGTTTGGTTTTGGGTCTAAACTTTGGGAATTTAGAAACCCCATTAAAGGCGTTTTTAAAAGCTCTGACAAGCTCGTCTAAAACAATTTGAGCGGAACGACTTTGAAGGTTTTTAAGGTGCAGAGAGTTATCTTTAAGCTTATTGTAAAGGTCGTAGGTATTGATTTTCACCTGCTTAGTTTTAACAAGGTAGAGTGCTTGGTTAAAGAGTTTTCCTGAATGGTAGGTGAGGTAGCCTAAAGCGATTTTGTATTCGTTAGGAATGTCGGTTAAAGCTATTGTGAGACATCTTAGAGGTTTTGGCATCTTTAGGCTACCTCACAATGAGAATTTTAAAACTGCTTACGCATGCGGTTTTGCGGGGTTTTAGCCCGCAAATTTCCTATAAACCTAATGAGGAGATAGATAAGTTGGTAAACGCCTTTGTGGAGGACGTAAAAAATCACTTTTCCTTTGAAGAAGAACTTATGGAAAAAAACCACTTTTTCGCTTACCACATACACCGAGAGGAACACCGCAAGATGTTGGAAGAAATCAACCGAATAAAGGAAGTATGGGATAGAAAAAAAGACAGAAGCGCCCTTAGAAGTTTCCTTAAGGAAGTATTCGTCCCTTGGTTACTTCATCATGTAACCACAATGGATACCGCAACGGCGAATTACATAGTTTCCCAAATGGGTTTAATTTTTCTTAAATAGGAGACCGACAAAGCTTCCTTCTCCGAAACCGTCCAAAACGGGGTAAAGCTTATTTTCCGTTCCAAAAATGGTTTGCTTAGCCTTTAGAAACACCATTTGGGAGTTTTTTTCCGTTATCTCTATAACCTCCTCCGAAGAGAAAAATTTAGCCTCTCTGTAAAACCTACTTTTGCTCTTTTTCTTTTCATACAGTTTTCCGAGAAGGGAGTTTTTATCAACAAAACCTACCAAAAAGTGTCCTCCCTTTTTTAAAACTCTGTTCGTTTCCCAAATACTTTGGGCAAGGTTATCAACGAAACAAATGGTTGTAACCATTAAAACCAAGTCAAAGATTTCGGATTTGAAGGGTAAATTTTCAGCTTCCCCCAAAACCGCCTTTATTCCCCTTTTGACCGCGATTTTAACCATTCTCGGAGAGGGGTCTACGCCAAATTTAACCCCTAAAGGTTGGGCAAATCTCCCGCTTCCAACTCCAACCTCAAGGGATTTTTCAAAATTTATCCCCTCCAAAAGGAGTTTTAAAACTTTCAACTCCGATTGGTATAGGTAAGAATTTTTCTCAAACCAATTTTCGTAATCCTCGGTAAATTTCTCAAAAGGGGTTATTTTTGCCATTTATAACCATTTTGGGGTTAGAATTTTCTTTTGGGATGCTTAGAGCCCTTTGGACCGCCGCCACGGGTATGACCGCCCAACAGGAAAACATAGATGTTATCGCCAACAACATAGCCAATGTTAATACCACCGGTTATAAAAAAATGAGGCCCGCATTCCAAGATTTGGTATACCAAACGGTGGAACAACCGGGTGTTCCCACTTCCGATACGACTCAAAACCCTACCGGTAAGCAGATAGGTTTGGGAACCCGCATAGCGGGAACTTACGGAATTTTCACCCAAGGGAATTTGATAAAAACCGACCGCCAACTTGACATAGCCATAGAGGGAGACGGTTTCTTTAAAATCCTACTTCCCGACGGGACGGAAGCGTATACCAGAGATGGGAACTTTAAATTGGATAAAGACGGAAGAATCGTTACCGCCATGGGATATCCCCTATCCCCTCAAATAACAATTCCGCCTAACGCGATTCAAATTTCTATATCTCCCGACGGAAAGGTGGTAGCCATTATGGACGACAATACCACAACCGAATTGGGAAGAATTACCTTGGTCAAATTTATAAACCCCGCGGGACTAAAAAGGATAGGAGACAACCTATACATTAAAACCGATGCTTCGGGCGACCCCATAGAAGCCAATCCGGGAACCCAAGGTTTGGGAATACTTCGCCAAGGTTTTCTTGAAGCGTCCAATGTTGATATCGTTGAAGAGATGATTAATTTAATAACCGCCCAAAGGGCTTACGAATTTAACGCCAAAGCTATAAGGGCTGGTGATGAAATGCTTAGGACTGCCTCCAACTTGCGTCCTTAACTTCCTCTTAATTCTCTTTATTTTTAGTTCGGAAGTTTCCGCCCTCACCATCTCCAAAAGTGAGCTTACCAAAATAGCCAAAAGGGAACTTAAAAGGATTGATAAACACCTCTACCTAAAGGGTATCATCTTTTACGGCGACTCCATAAGACTCGGAGATAAAGCCTACCTTTTTGAGGTTTCAAAAGAAAACAAATCCTACTTTTTGGACATTTTGGAGGCTACCACCTTAAGGAGGGTAAAGAGAATTCCCCTAAAAGTGGAAAGGTTAATTAAAGTCCCCGTAGCGGTTAGGGATATAAAGGCGGGAGAAGTTATCACCGAAAGGGATATAAAGTGGGTCCTAAAACCCTCACAAGGTTCCTCAAAGAACTTCCCCTCGCCGGTGGGTAAGGTTGCAAAGATACCGATAGAGGAAGGAACGGAAATAAAACCCTCTATGGTTGAAACGAAGAAAATAGCTCCCGGAAAGAGGGTAAAGATTATTTTTGTCAAAGGGTTGCTTACAATTGAGACCTACGGAAAACTTTTAGATTACGGAACCATCGGTGGAAAGGTTAGGGTAAAGAGGGGTAAAAAAATTTTTTTTGGGAGACTTAAAGATGAAAATACGGTTATTGTTAACCTTTATTAGTTTGGGATTGATAGCCTGCGCGCCTCCTCCCAAAAAACTGCCCCCCCCTCAAGAGGATAAAGTCCTAAAGGAATACGAAAAAACGGTGACCACTCCTAATCCTTACAGTTTAGACGAAGGGGAAACGACGGTAACAGCCTCCAACTCCCTTTACAGCCCCTACTTTAACCTATACAGCGATGTTAAGGCTTACCGAAAAGGCGATATCGTTTACATAATAGTTTATGAAAGTATAGATGCCATTCAAAAATTGGCAACCCAAACGGGGCAACAACATCAGGTTAATAACGCGGTAGCCTCCTTTTTCGGAGTGCATCCCAAAACTCTTCAAAATATGGGTGTCAATTGGCAATATCAATCCGGCTCAAAGTATAGCGGGACAACCCAGCAGAGTGGAGTTTTATCAACCCGCCTTGCGGCTTATGTAAAGAAGGTATACCCAAATGGAAATTTATTAATAGAAGCTTCCCGTTATATCTATCTGAATGAAGCGGGACATAGGATAGTTTTAAGGGGTATCGTTCGTCCCGAAGATATCGGACCCGATAATTCCGTTCCCTCTTCAAGGATAGCCAATTTGGAAATTATCTACGACGGTAAAGGTTATATGGTTGACGCTTCTTCCCCCGGTTGGTTTACCAGATTTTTAGCAAAAATTTGGCCCTTTTAGGGCTTTCCTTTGCCCCTTGCATCTTACAAAACTCGGTATAATATTATTTATAGAATCCTTATAAAGTTTTCTATCAACTAAAAATTTTTTGCAATTACAATAAAACTTCACCTTGGAGGTTGCGAAATGAAACTATGGCTTTTTGGGATTTACGGAATTGTAGGTTCCACCGCAATAGTGGGAGAAAAGGCTATTAAAAGAGGACTTTCCGATACCACCGGTCTCGTATCGGAGCTTCCCTACTTTGAAAAGCTTAAGGACTTTGCACCCCTTGATTTTGAATTCGGCGGTCACGACATAAGAAGTTTGGACAAAAACCTCTACCAAATAGCGGAAGAACATTGGGAACTCAACCGTCACTTTGATAGGAGAATTTTGGAACAACTTAAGGGCGATTTAGAAAATATCAAGGCAAAAAAGGGAACCGCTATAAATTGCGGTGAAGGGGTTTTAGAAGGGCTTAAGCCCATAACCACTTTAGAGGAAGAAGGTTTAACCCTCAAGGAGATTGTGGAAAAATTAGAAGAAGACCTCGGTAGTTTTGCGGATGAAGAAACGGTGGCGGTAAATGTTGCATCCACCGAACCTATAATACCTTTTGACCCGGAATATCATTCAACCTTGAAAGGTTTTGAAAAAGCCATAGAGGAAGACAGAAAAGACAAAGTTAGCGCCTCTATGCTATATGCCTATGTAGCCCTCAAAAATGGTATACCTTATGCAAACTTTACCCCCAGTGTAGGTTCATCTTTGCCAGCCCTCAAAGAGTTGGCGGAAAAAGTTGGAGTTCCTCACGCTGGAAATGACGGGAAAACGGGTGAAACTTTGGTGAAAACCACCTTGGCACCCATGTTTGCTTATAGAAATCTAAAAGTCCTCGGATGGATGGGATACAACATTCTCGGAGACTTAGACGGTAAGGTTTTAGCCCACAAACAAAACAGAGAAAGCAAAATAGTATCTAAAGACAAGGTTGTCGGAAAAATATTGGGTTATTACCCCTATACGATAACCGAAATAAATTACTTCCCTTCTTTGCAGGACAATAAAACAGCCTTTGACTTTATCCACTATGAAGGCTTTTTGGGAACGAAAATGAAATTTTACTTTATCTGGGACGCCATAGACGCGATAGTCGCCTCTCCACTCGTTTTGGATATAGCCAGATTTCTATTGCTGGCTAAGAAAAAAGGTCAAAAAGGAGTGGTTAAAGAATTGGCGTTCTTCTTCAAATCACCTATGGATACGGACGAGTACAACACCCATAGGCAATTTGAAATTTTGAAAAAGTGGTATGAAAATTTAGTTTCTTCTTAGATTTTTAGAATAGCTTCTAAATCTTTCAAACTATTTAGAATCTTTATATTTCTCTCCAGCCTTTTAAAATCCTCTTCCGAAAAGTGTCTTTTCACCGCAACGAAATTTACTCCGCCTTCTTTTGCAAGCTTATAGTCGTTTGGACTATCTCCAATCATTAGAATTTCCTTTCTATCAATTCCCGTCTTTTTTACCAAAAAGTCTATATGGGGTTTTCCTTTTTTAAAGTTTTTTCCATCCCAACCGAGTATAAAATCGGGATTGACACCGCTGTTCTTAACTATATGTTCAACATACTTTTGCAAGTTGTTAGAAGAAATAGCGGTCAAAATCCCTTTTCCTTTTAGGAAATTTATAGCGTAAACTCCTTCTGGAAAAATCTTTAAGTTTTTTAAAATTTGAGGTTTCCATTTTTCAAAAATTTCCGCAACTATTTTGTTTTTTTCCCTTTCGTTGGGAAAGAGAACATTAAGCTGTTCCAAAAAAGGTAGACCCGAGGTTTCAAAATAAAGTCTCTTAGCCTTTTGCTTTGGAATGGAATAAAATTTTTCTATAAGTTCCCCCGCTTTTTCCGCATAGAGTCCCATACTATCCACTAAAGTTCCGTCCAAATCAAATACCACCAATTTTATGGGCATTCCAAACCTCCACAAGGTCGTCAAAAGTGTCTATTTCGTAAAACTTAACGGGGTCTACATTTACAATTCCTACAAACTCCTTAAGTTGGTTCAATACATCTTCAACTTTTGCGGTACCCCCTTTGGTTTTAAAAATTTCCTCCGCGGTTTTCCAAAATTCTTCAGAAATCCCTTTCTCTACAAAGGTTATTCCTATATAAGCTCCATCGTAGTCCTTTAAGGCTTTATCCATTCGCTCAAAGTTTCCATTGTTGAGTTTAACCTTCATTTCGTCTTCCAAAATCTTCCTGAAACTTTTGCTATGAAAGGTTATTTCAATCGGTTTTTCCCTACGGGGGAAGTAATTCCAAACATCTTGGGGAAATATATGGTCCGCATTTGTTATCACAAAATCGGTTTCCTTTAAAAACCTTTTAGCCCTTAAAAGGGTGTAAAGGTTTCCCGAATAAATCTCCTCTTCGGAGATGGATAAAACCTTCACTTTATCGTAACCGCCGAGGTGTTTTCTTATTAGTTCCCCTTTGTATCCGACAACTACAAAGATTTCCTCACACTTGGGAAGAAGGTAGTCTAAAACTCCGTCTATAACCCTTTTTCCTTCCGAGTTTATCGGTAAAAGCGGTTTTGGAAGGCAATCGGTAAAAGGTCTAAGTCTTTTTCCCCTTCCCGCGGAAAGGATTACCGCTTTCATTTTAAACCTCCTTGCAACAGTTTAGAATTTTAATATCATTTTATATCTAAAAATGTCTAACAGTTTAAAAACAATGGGAATAGGGGAATTTGCTAAAAGGCTCGGTGTAACTCCCCTCACAATTAGAAGATGGATTTACAAAGGATTGCTCAAACCTTTAAAAACTCCAACTGGAAGATACCGCTTTACGGAAGAACATCTTAAACAAGCTTTGACTATGAAAGGAAAAACTTTTCCGAGAAAAACCGTTATTTACGCCAGAGTTTCCACCTCTAAACAGAAAGAGTATCTTCAAAACC
>QOAS01000168.1 GCA_003972855.1 Gammaproteobacteria bacterium
CCCCATCATAGATGAGGGGCTTTATAGCGTGGTTTTCTGTAAATCTTTTCTCCTTTAGTATTAATCTCTTTATGCAAAGACTCGCTTTGTTCCTTCTACTATTTCTGAACTCCTATACTTTTGCAAAAAAGAATGAAAGTGACGCCTACAACGAATACCTATGGTTTAAGGTTTTCTCCGAAGTTTACTACATAGCGAAGAATTACTATGTTGAAGAGGTTTCACCCAAAAAGTTGATAATAAACGCCTCAAAGGGGCTTTTGGAAAAACTTGACCCCTACAGCGAATACTTTACCAAAGAGGAACTTAAGGAGTTTGAGGAAGATACTTACGGGCAATTTGGGGGTATAGGAATAGAAATATCCCTTGATAAGGGACGCCCGGTAGTGGTTGCACCAATAGAGGGGACTCCCGCATACAAGGCGGGACTCCGTGCGGGTGATGTAATAGTAAAAATCAACGGAGAAGACACCTACGGAATGTCCATTACCGAGGTGGTAAAGAAGATAAGGGGAAAACCCGGCACTTATGTTGAACTTACCATATACCGTCCCGAGAACAACAAAACCTTAACCCTAAGGGTGGAAAGGGCTATAATTCACGTTAAACCCGTAAAGTGGACTTTCTTGGAAAACTACAAAATAGGTTACATAAAAATAGTTCAATTCCAACCCGATACCGCAAAGGAATTAAAGAGAGCCTTAAAAAGTCTTTTGGAAAAAAATATAAAAGGTCTTATTCTGGACTTAAGGAACAACCCCGGTGGGCTTTTGGAACAAGCGGTGAAGGTTGCGGACCTCTTTTTGCCAGCCGGAGAAACGGTGGTTACCATAAAGGGAAGGGTAGAAAAGGCTGTTTATAAATCTAAAAATCCTCCCGTCGTTCCGAAAAACTTAAAAGTGGTAATTCTCGTGAATAAAGGAACCGCCTCCGCTTCGGAAATAGTTTCGGGATGCCTGCAGGATTATAAAAGGGCTATTTTGGTCGGAGAAAAAACTTTTGGAAAATTTAGGGTTCAAAACCTCATACCTTTGGAAAATGGCAAATACGGGGCTGTCAAAATCACCACCGCCTTTTACTACACCCCGAAGGGAAGAATGCTTGATAAAAAAGGTATAACCCCCGATGTGGTTGTAAAAATGACCAACGAGGAATGGGAAAAGCTTTACGAATTTATAAGGGAAAAGAGAATAAAGGAAAATATAGGTTACGGTAAGGTGGTTTTAGACCCAAAGCTGGATAAACAACTTTCGGTAGCCTTGGAGATTATTGAGGGAACTTATAAAAAAGAAACCTCAAAGTAGTAACTTTGCGGAATTTTCAAGGGCGGTAATATACCCCGCCGTTTCCTTTAATGTTTTTCCTCCGCAAAAAACACCGTGGGAGTAAATTATTGCACAAGGAAAACCTTTTAAGGTGGACGCCACAGCCTCCGCCAACTCCTTACTGGCGGAAGGTTTTTTTAGCCTCAAAATGGGTATTTCTCTTAAAAGCAGTTTCCCCTCGTTGTCGCGGGGTATAAAAGAGTCCCCTTTGAGGTTAAACGCCAACTTTATCACCGAAGGAGGGTGGGCGTGGGCTACCGCTTTTAAGGTTGTCCTTTCGTAAACCTCCCTATGGACAATGAACTCGGAGGAGGGTTTTCCAACCAAGGGTTTTTTGGGATTCACTTCCAAAACATCTTGGGGTGTTAAAAGGGGCAAAGGACTACCCGAACGGGTTATGAAGATACTATCCCTCCATTTTACGGAGAGGTTTCCCGAAAAATAGTCCACCACTCCCGCTTCAAACAGAAATCTACCAACCTCTATCAGCTCCCTAACTATTTTCTTCCTCATCGGGAGACAAACCTCCGAATTTTCTAACCCTTTTGGAAAAGTCCTCCAAAGCCTTTAAAAACTCCTTCTTGCCGAAATCGGGCCAAAGAACATCGGTAAAGTAAAACTCGGTATAGCTTAAATACCACAAAAGAAAGTTAGATATCCTCTTTTCCCCTGCGGTTCTTATGAGCAAATCGGGGTCGGGAACTTCCAAAGGGAGGTCTAAGTATTGCCTTATTAACTTTTCGTCCACTTCCTTTTTTCCCTTCGAAAGGATACGGTTTACCGCTCTAACCAGTTCGTCCCTACCGCCGTAGTCCACCGCAACGAAAACCCAAACCGACCCGCAGTGGGCTGTTTTTTCCTCCGCCTTTTCCATCCACTCTAAGGTTTCCTTTGGAATTCGGTCTCTCCTACCGATGAAGGAAATCCTTATGTCATCCTCCACAAAGGTGGGGATTTTCTCCTTCAGATACTCCCTTAAAAGTTCCATAAGGAAATTAACTTCCTCCTCGGGGCGTTTCCAATTTTCGGTTGAAAAGGCGTAAAAGGTTAGGTATTTAATTCCCAACTCCTTTGCGGTTTGAATGACTTTTTCCGCGCTTTTTACCCCTTGGGCGTGTCCGTATATTCGCGGAAGTCCCCTTTTCTTAGCCCATCTGCCGTTTCCGTCCATAATAAAGGCGACGTGCTTAGGGAGTTTCAAATTGGGCATTAACTAAAGGATTATGCGGGAAGTGTATCTTTACTTTATTTAACCGATGGGTTTTAAAAAAGAATTCGTTCACCTTCACCTGCATACCCAGTTTTCCCTCTTGGACGGGGCTATAAAGATAAAGGAACTTCCCGAGTATGCGCAAAAGCTCGGTTACAAAGCGGTGGCTATAACCGACCACGGAAACCTCTTTGGTTCTTACAAATTCTATACCGCCTTAAAGGAGCAAGGACTTAAACCTATTATAGGTATAGAGGCTTATATCACCAAAGGTTCACGCTTTAACAAGCTCGGCAAAGGTGTGGAGGACAATTATACCGATACCCAAAACCACCACATAATCCTTATAGCCAAAGACGATACCGGTTTTAAAAACCTGATGAAACTCTCCTCCATAGGTTACTTGGAAGGTTTCCACTACAAACCGAGGATAGACTTGGAGGTTTTGAACCAACATAGGGAAGGTTTAATATGTTTAACCGCTTGTCTCAAGGGGTTACCCACTTATTACGCCTCCAAAGGTGAGGAAAAGGAAGCGGAAAAGTGGCTCCTAAAATTGGTTGAAATATTTGGAAAGGAAGACCTTTATGTGGAAATCCAACCCCACGACCTTGAGGAGCAAAGGACAGCCAACAGGATTTTAATAGATTTGGCAAAAAAGCACGGTTTAAAGCTCGTTGCTACCTGCGATGTTCACTATCTTAAACCCGAAGATAAAGTAGCCCACACCATTTTGACCGCCCTTCAAATGAAAAAAACTTACCAAGAACTTTTGCAGTCTCCCCAAGGACAGAAACTCCAAAGGTTGGAACTCCACTTTGCATCCCCCGAAGAGGTTTGGAAGAGATTTGAAAATACCTTTGACGGTTGGGAGAAAGCTTTACTCAACACCTTGGAGGTTGCCCAAAAGGTATCGGAACGATTGGGGTATTTTGAAAACAAGGAATACAAAATGCCCGTATACGAGGTTCCCGAGGGGGAAACCTTGGAAAGTTACTTTAGAAAACTGGCAATAGAGGGTCTCAAAAAGCGGATAGCCAAAGGACAGGCAAAGGACGATAAGGTTTACTGGGAGAGGTTGGAATACGAAATGGACGTTATATCCAAAATGGGTTTTCCCGGTTACTTCCTCATTGTTCAAGACTTTATAAACTGGGCAAAGAGAAACGGTATTCCCGTGGGACCCGGTAGGGGTTGCGTTCTTCCCGAAACCCAGGTAATGCTCGGAAGTGGCGAACTCAAACCTATAAAGGACATTTCGGTTGGCGATTTTGTTTTAACCCATAGGGGTGCGGTTCTTCCAGTCCTTCAAAAGTTTGAATACGATGTAGAAGAAACCCTTGTAAGACTGGAGGTTGGAAACGAAATTCTTACCCTAACGGAAGACCACAAAGTTTTGGCACTCCAAACGGTGAAGTGTAAAGTTAAATCCGTAAAAGAAACGATTTGTAAACCGACTTGCGGTAGATACTGCAAGGAGAAACCTTACGAGGAATACCGCTTAGTTTGGATTCCCGCGGGGAAACTGAAAAAGGATGACTTCCTCGTTTTTCCCAGACAGAGGTCTACCAATAGGGAAATCGTTTACGACCTCCTAAAGTTTGTGGAAAAAAGCAAAGCCCTAAGGTGGAATGAAAGGTTTATCTACTACGAGAGAGGAACGAATAGATTGCAAACGGTAAAAATTCCCCGCTTTGTTAAATTTGACGAAAATCTTGCAAAAATTTTGGGTTATTTCATTTCGGAGGGATACACAAAGATAGACGAAAATGGTGGAGTTGTAGGTTTCGGTTTTCACACGAAGGAAGAAGAATATGCACAAGAACTTCTAAAGTTATTTGAAAAAGTTTTTAACTTGAAGGGTAGAATATACCGTTCTAAAAACAAAAACGCTTTAAAAGTAGAGTTTAAATCCAAAATAGTAGCCCAATTTTTGCGCAAACTTTGCGGAAATAAGGCTATAAACAAACATATTCCCTTGGAAATCGTTTTAAACGGCAAGGATGAATACGTAAAGACATTAATAGCCTACCTCTTTAGGGGAGACGGTTACGACGGTAGAAGTTCAAAAACCGCCAGTATAAAATACACGACCACTTCAAAGACTTTGGCTTATCAGCTCCGACTTTTGCTGGCAAGGTTCGGTTTTTGGGCTTCAATAACGGTAAGAAAAAAGCAAAAGGAGAATTGGAATCCCGAATACTCGCTCAAACTTTCGGGTAAACAACTGCTCCGTTGGAATGAAACCTTTAAAGGGTTTCCTATAAAACTACCTCATCAGAGTTACTTTAGAAACGACACCTTTTTTGTGGACGATAAGTATATCTACCTCAAGGTTAAGAGGGTTGAAAAAGTCCCCTACAAAGGTAAGGTTTACGATATTACCGTTCCTTTTGACCATTCTTATACCACATCGGCGGTTTCTATCCACAATTCCGCCGGTGGTTCGTTGGTTGCCTACGCATTGGGTATTACCGACATAGACCCCATAAAACACGATCTACTTTTTGAGAGATTTTTAAATCCCGATAGGGTTTCCATGCCCGACATAGACGTGGACTTTTGTCAGGAAAGAAGGGACGAGGTTATAGACTACGTTAAGAAAAAATACGGGGAGAACAATGTTTGTCAAATTATAACTTACAACATTTTAAAGTCCAAATCGGTTATAAGGGATGTCTGCAGGGCGCTTGGTATTCCTTTGGAAAAGGCGGATAGGCTTGCGAAACTCATTCCCCAAGGGGAAACCCAAGGTTCCCAACTCTCTTTGGAGGAAATGACCGAGTGGACTCTTGAGGAGCTAAAGGAAAAATACGGCGATAGACCCGACATAGAGGATGCGGTTATAAAGTTTAGGGAGCTAATCAACTCCGACCCTTCCCTAAAAAAGGCGGTGGAAATTGCCAAGAAACTGGACGGACTTACAAGGCACACCGGTTTCCACGCGGCGGGTGTGGTAATAGCGCCCAAACCCCTTATAGAGTTGGTTCCCCTATTTGCCCGCAAAGAGAAGGATAAAGAGACAAAACGGGAAGAGTTTATAGTCGCCACTCAATACGACATGGGTGTTTTGGAAGAGATAGGTTTGCTCAAAATGGACTTTTTGGGACTGAAAACCCTTACCGAGTTGGACTTAATGAGGAAAATGGTAAAACAGCTATACGGTAAAGAAATTGACCTCCTAAACTTGGATTACGAAGACCCTAAAGTGTATGAACTTTTAAAGAGCGGAAGAACTACCGGAGTTTTCCAATTGGAGAGTAAGGGAATGCAAAATCTCCTTGTGAGGTTAAAACCCGACCGTTTTGACGACCTCATTGCGGTTTTGGCTCTATACCGTCCGGGGCCTTTAAAGTCGGGCTTGGTTGATAGCTTTGTTAGGAGAAAGCACGGTGAGGAGGAAATAACTTACGAGTTTCCCCAGCTGGAGCCTATCTTAAAAGAGACCTACGGAATATGGGCTTATCAAGAGCAGGTTATGAGAATGGCGCAAATATTGGCGGGTTTTACCCCCGGAGAGGCGGATACCCTAAGGAAGGCGATAGGAAAGAAGAAAAAAGACCTAATGGAACAGATGAGGGACAAATTTATAGAGGGGGCGGTAAAGAGGGGATACGACCGAAAGAAAATAGAGGAACTGTGGAGTAGTATTGAAAAGTTTGCATCTTACTCTTTCAATAAATCTCACTCTACAGCATACGCCTATATTTCATTCCAAACCGCTTACTTTAAAACCTACTATCCCGGTGTATTCTTTGCGGTTAAACTTTCCACGGAGAAAAACGAAAACAAATTCATTTCGCTAATAAAGGACGCAAAACTTTTCGGGTTTGAACTCCTGCCACCCGACATTAACAAATCCGACATTCACTTTACCTTAGAAGAGAAAGATGGAAAAACTTACATCCGTTACGGTTTGGCAAAAATAAAAGGGGTTGGCGAGGAAGCAGCAAAGGCGATAAAGGAGGCGAAGAAAAAATACGGAAAATTTAAGTCTTTGGCGGACTTCGTTAAAAAGGTAGACAAACGCAAGGTTAATAAAAAAGTTATAGAAGCCCTTATAGAGGCGGGAGCCTTTGACTTTACCGGCGAAAGTAGGGAAGAATTACTCAAAAAGGTTCGTTCCCAAGAAAAACTCTCCTTAGCTGTAGGGCAAAATAGCCTCTTTGCCTCCAAAGGTGAAAAGAAAAAAGAAACTCCCAAAGTGGAAGACTTTTTACAGCTCCTGAAGAGGGAAAGGCACTTATGCGTTCTTCCAATAATGTAGAAAGTGGTTTATTGCGTATTGATATTAGTTGAGCAACGAGAAGCCAGGGAATCATACCACTATCACAGTAGGAAAAGTCTCGAAAATAGTGGTGGGCGCTCATTTCCCCACCATAGATGGCATTTTCTTTTCGCATTCGTTCTTTTATGAAGGCATGCCCTGTTTTGCA
>QOAS01000134.1 GCA_003972855.1 Gammaproteobacteria bacterium
GAAAAGGGTTATTTGAAAACTATGGAGGAGTTTGAAAAGGTTATAGGTTTTGAATACCTAAAGGGGGTTCACCTAAACGATAGCAAAACCAAATTGGGTAGCAGAAAAGACCGCCACGCGCCCTTAGGGGAAGGGTATATAGGGCTAACCCCTTTTAGATTAATCGTAAACGATGAGAGATTTAAAAATGTCCCGCTGATATTGGAAACCCCAGACCCTACGCGGTGGCCCGAGGAAATCAAACTCCTTAGAAGTTTTGCGGAAAATTAACCCCTATGTTGGTTTTCCTTTTCAAAATACAAATTTTTCCTATAAAGTCCTTTGACCCCTTGGAGGTTGAGAGTGTAAAAATAGCCCCCGGCGGGAGCTTGGAGTGGGACCGTAGGTTTGCCTTCTTTAGAAAAGACAACCAAAAGGCTATTTCCCGAAAGTGGGAGAAAAAACTCTACGGGATAAGAACATTTTACGACCTCAAAAGGGAGGAGGTTGTTTTCTCCTACCAAGGGATAGAGAAGGGGTTTAAGTTCTCCCAAAAAGGTGACATTGAAAAATTTATAGGGGACATTTTGGGGTATGAAGTTATCTTTAAAGAGGACACCTACAGGGGTTTTCCCGACGACCTTGACGCCTATGGACCTACCGTGGTAGCCCGTTCCACCGTTAGGGAAGTCGGAAGGTGGTTTTCCCTATCGGAGGAGGAGATGCGCCTTCGCCTTAGAACCAATTTGGAGGTGGACGGGGAGGAACTTCCTCCCTTTTGGGAGGATAGGCTTTACGGACAAAAGGGAGAGGTTGTCTGGTTCAAAATAGGAAGGGTCCTCATAGGTGGGGTAAATCCCTGCAGGAGGTGTCCCATTCCCTCTAAAAATCCACTAACGGGTGAGGAAATTAAAGATTTCAAAACCCGTTTTGTGGAGATGAGAGAAAAAACTTTACCCCCTTGGGCGCCTAAAGAGAGATTTGATACCTTTTACCGTCTAACGGTAAATACGATAGTGCCTTCCTCCGAAGGGGGTAAAGTTTTAAAAGTAGGGGACAAAGTGGAAATACTGAAGAAGGAAAAACTTTAATTAACCGGTTTGGCGTCAATAGGTCCCTCTCCACCTTCCGAACCTTTGTTGTTGTTATTGTCTTTTCCTCCTTGGGTTGCTTTGTAAAGTTTTTCCGCATATTTGGTAGCCAATTGCCGTGCTTCTTCAAGTTTCTTTTCAACCTCCTTAAGGTCGGTGGAGGTTTCTATTACCTTTCTGCTTTCTACAACGAGTTTTTCCAACTCTTTGCGTTCTTCTTCCGTGAATTTATCCGCCGACTCTTTAAGTAGTTTTTCAATCGGATAAACAATTTGGTCTAATTGGTTTTTAAGCTCTATAAGTTTTTTCTTCCTTTCGTATTCGTCTTTGTGTTTTTCGTATTCCTCAAGCATTTTCTTAACTTCCTCTTCCGTTAAACCGCTGGAGGGTTGAACGGTTATAGACTGCTCTTTTCCGGTCGCTTTGTCCTTAGCGGTTACGTGCAAGATACCGTCCGCGTCTATGTCAAAGCAAACTTCTATTTGGGGAACGCCTCTGGGTGCGGGGGGTATTCCGGTCAATCTGAAAGTTCCGAGCAATTTGTTTTCCTTGGCTATAGGACTTTCTCCTTGGTATACTTTAATTTCCACTTCGGTTTGGAAGTCGCTAACGGTGGTAAAGGTTTCACATTTTCTAACGGGTATGGGTGTATTTCTCGGTATCAAAACGGTCATTGCACCGCCGTAGGTTTCTATACCTAACGATAGAGGGGTTACGTCTATGAGCAAGATGTCCTTTTTCTCTCCGCTTAAGATACTACCTTGGATAGCAGCTCCTACCGCAACGACTTCGTCGGGATTTACACCTTTGTGGGGTTCTTTACCGAAGAACTCTCTAATTTTTTGCTGAACCAAGGGTATCCTCGTAGAACCTCCCACCAATACCACATCGTCTATTTCCTCCGGTTTGAGGTTGGCGTCCGCAAGGGCTTTTTTGACTATTTCAATAGTTCTGTCAATTATGTCTTCTATCATTTGCTCAAGGCGGGCTCTGGTCAGTTTCTTTTGTAAGTGAAGCGGTTGTTTGGTTTCGGGGTCTATCGTTATAAAGGGTAGCGAGATTTCCGTTTCCATTTTAAAGGAGAGTTCCTTTTTAGCCTGTTCCGCGGCATCTTTGAGCCTTTGCAAAGCGGTTTTATCCCCGCGGAGGTCTATACCCGTTTCCTTTTTAAATTCCTCAATAAGCCATTCCATTATCCTTTCGTCAATGTTTGCACCGCCTAAGAAGGAGTCTCCCGCAGTCGCTTTAACCTCTATAACCCCGTCGCCTCCTTCCAATATGGATACGTCAAAGGTTCCTCCTCCAAAGTCGTAAACCAAAATTTTGGCATTTTCCTTTTTATCCAATCCGTAAGCCAACGCCGCTGCGGTAGGCTCGTTTAAAACCCTTACGACCTCAAGTCCAGCCAACTTTCCCGCCATTTTGGTAGCCTGACGCTGGCGTTCGTTGAAGTATGCGGGAACGGTTATAACCGCCTTGTGGATTTTCTCACCGAGGTAACTTTCCGCCGCTTCCTTTAGTTTCCTTAGAATGTGGGCACCCACTTCTTCGGGACGAACCAATTTACCCGCATTGGGAATATCAAAAACCGCATCTCCTTTGTCGTCTTGGGTTACTTTGTAGGAAACCCTTCCGATAATATCCTGAACTTCGCCGAACTTCCTACCTATAAACCTCTTACTTTCGTAAACGGTATTGAGAGGGTCTAAGATGGCACGCCTTTTTGCCGGTTCACCTACGAGGATTTCCTTTTCCTTGGTCCAAGAAACCACGGAAGGGGTTATTCTGTTACCTTCCTGGTTTTGAATAACGATAGGTTCACCGCCTACCACAACCGATACCACCGAGTTGGTGGTTCCCAAGTCTATTCCAATTATTTTTTCGCCCATAGTTACCTCCTCCTTAAGACCTTTACTAAAATTTTAATATAAAACTTTAGCACAATATTATAAAGTGTCTTTAAACATTTTTTGGCATATAGCGGATAGGGAGGTAAAAAATTCGTAAAGAAAGGTAAAGAAAGGTTTTAATAGAGAAAGCCAAAGTGAAGTTCTTTAGAAGGTGGAAATAGAAAGGGAAAGGGAGAAATTACTCAACCTCTCCTTTTTCTCTCTGCTCTTCTTCGGAAAGTCTTTCTTGGCTATCCTCTTCCCAACGGTCTTTGAGTTTTTCAAGAACTTTAGGTAAGGTGGTGTATTCAAGCTCTTCGGGAGGAAGTCTGTGGGGTTCAAACGCACCGTGTCTTCTCATTATGTAAGCCATTTCGTTGGCGATTTGTCTCGCCTTGTCAAATGCGGGGTCGTAGAATAGGTCCGCAGGTCCTATCAACTTTCCTTCGGAAATTTGGTAACCCGCGGCAATAACTCTGGGAGGTCCGTCAAATCTGGAGGGTCTGGCATCTTCAAAGGATACGGGCATTAGAGGTCCGTTGTGGGAACCCCTCATCCATCCCGCCACAAACCAAGGGTTGGCAAAGGGTTCCAATACCTCTCCAACCGCGGGGAATCCGCTCTGAGCCCTAACTATCAAAACGGGGTCATCCTTTCCTACGTATTTACCCGCTATGTAGTTTAACCTTTGGGTGGAGGCAACCGCCGCGATTTCGCCGTCAATGTTTCTGTAAACCGCCTTAATGGCGTATCTGGAGGTTGTTCCTATGAGAGCCAATAGGTCGTAAAGTTCTTCTGGAGTTCTAATCTTAACCTTTTTACCTTCCACCAAATCCAGCACTTCAAAGGTGAAACCTTGGTGCATTTTGGGGTCTATAACCAATCCAGCGGTCTTCATAGGGTCCGCAAACATTTCGTATAGGGGCAAGTTCCACGCCGCGGGTTCGGTCTTATCCGCGAAGAACACAATAACAGGTTCGGAGGGTCTTTCTTCAAATTCCATTTCCGCAACGCCGGGTCCCAAACCTTTAACGTTTCCGGAGAAGGTTTCCGCCAATAGGTCCTGACCCGCGCCGTAGAGTTTGAGCTTTTTAGCCACTTCGGTTCCTGTTTCAAAGGCTTCCCACGCCAATTTGTGGACTTTTTCGCTATCTACCCCGTGGGTGTGGGTCATAACTATGGCTATGTCGTCCCCGCAAGTGAGGATATCCGCATCTAAAAGGGTTCCGTCCGCCACTTTGGTATCAACAAACTCTTTAACCGCGGCGACAACTTCGGGATGGGTGGAAGAGTGACCAACCCAACCACCGATGTCCGCTTTGATTACACTTAAAGTTATTTTCATGAAAAGCGAATTATAACCTCGTATGTAAAAAAAGTTCACCCTTCACTGGAGGTGGTTAATGCAATCGTCCAGAACTATTTTTATTTCTTTTACCCTCTTCTTTGACACCGTAAGGGTTAAAAACACAACTTCAAACCCTTCCAACTCGGGGTAGGTTTCCAAGAGGGAGAGGTAGGTTAGATAAATTTTTTTGACCTTTTTGCAATCAACCCTCCAAAGGGGGAAGCCTTTTTGCGAACCTTTTACCTCCGCTATAACCAGCTTTTTACCTTTGAGAGCTACTATATCTATCTCTCCAAATTTGGAATGCCAGTTGCGAAATAAAATCTCGTAACCCCTTTGGGTCAGATATTTACACGCGGTATCCTCGTAAGGTTTTCCCTTGTTCAAAGTTTTACCTCAAAGAGTTTTTCTTTGGAAGTTTCTCCCCTTACGAGTTTTACCGCACTTTTGGGAACTTTAAAGTATTGAGCCAAAAGCTGAATTATCCTCTCGTTTGCCTTTCCTTTTTCGGGTGGGGCGTTCACCCTAACCTCGTAGTAGTCCTCCGATATTTGTCTTACCCCTTCCTTTTTGGAACGGGGTTTGGCTTTAACCCTTATGAGCATTAAAGAATTTAATAAACCACAAAAGGGGAAAGGATGTTATCTTCTAACCTCGTAGGTTTTGTAACTGTCCAAGTCCGCTATGAGTAGAATCGGCACATCTTCAAAACACCTTGAGTAAGCCAAAATGGGTTTGTCTATAAGGGCTTCGTTTTCTATAGCCCTTTCCAACTCATCGGGTGTATTCCCTTTAATGGGATAGGACACCTCAAGGTCGTAAACGTAAAACCCAACCTTTTCGGTTTGAAGTCTTTCCTTTATTACCCTGTAGAGCATTTTAACGTGGGTGTAGTAGTCCAAAATGTCGGTAGGCTCCTTAATGTGTTCTAAAATTTCGTTGGAAAACTTAATAAAGTCCTTAACGTTTTTTCCCTCCAAAAGTTTGTCCGCGTTTTCGCAAACCTTCAAGATGATGAGAATGTTTTTCTCGTTGCTAAAAGCCACCAAAGCTCCGGAATAAACCATAATAGACCTCCCGCCTTTTTATTAAAAACTTGGAAAAGAAATTTAGCAAATATTAATAAGGTTATATAGTCTAAAAATCCGCCCGCCGAAGGCGGGGTTTAATCTAAGAAACTTCTCCCTTGAAATCCACCCCCACCTGTTCGCTTAGGAAAGCCTTTACAAATTGCCCCTCTT
Organism: Gammaproteobacteria bacterium; assembly: GCA_003972855.1. Taxonomy (GTDB): domain Bacteria; phylum Aquificota; class Aquificia; order Aquificales; family QOAS01; genus QOAS01. The sequence continues at coordinate 5,549 of QOAS01000134.1, forward strand.
TGAAGTTATGCTCCTCGCCGAGCTGTAAATAGGTAATTCCGTCCACTTCGGGAGCCTGAAACCAAGTTCTACCTACGGGAACTAAACCGACTTCCTCGTCATACCCTTCTACCAAAACTTCCACCTCGGTGTTTAAAAATCGGGAAAGTCTTCTTTCGGATATACCGCTTTGAAGCTCCTCCAAAAGTTCCTTTCTTTTGAGTTTTTCCTCCCAAGGGACGGTATCCTTTAAATTCTCCCACGCGGGGGTATCCTCCTCGTGGTAATAGGGGAATACCCCTAAATAGTCAAATTCAAACTCTCGGGCAAACTTTAGGAGTTCCTCAAATTCTTTCTCACCTTCGGTGGGAAAACCCACTATTACCGTAGTCCTCAAAATGGAGTTATCCCCCAACCTCTCCCTTATGTGGTATAGGAGTTTTTTTAGGAAACTCTCGGTGTGTCCCCTTCTCATGGACTTTAGAACTTTGTCGGATATGTGTTGAATCGGCATGTCAATGTAGGGGAGAACCTTTTGGGAATACCTTTCAAGGTATTCGGTCAGTGTATAAACCTCCGCTGAAGGGTATAGGTAGTGAATGCGAATCCACTTGAGGTTGAGCTTTTGAAGTTCGTCCAAAAGTTGGGGTAGGGCAAATTTCCCGTATAGGTCTTTTCCGTAATAGACCGTATCTTGGGAGACTATTACCAGTTCCTTAACGCCGTAAGTTTCTATAAGACGTTTGGCTTCATCAACCAACTCCTCTATGGGTTTGGAACGGAATTTTCCCCTAATTTTGGGAATGGCGCAAAAGGCGCAAGTTCGGTTGCACCCCTCCGCAATTTTTAAATAGGCGTAGGAACGGGGGGTTAAAAGAATTCTATCCTTCTCCCCCTTCGGGGGAATTTTAAAAAGGGTTTTTATCTCCGCAAAGGGTTCGGTCGGCAGGATAAAGTCCGCCTCGTGCAGTTCTTCCTTTAATTCCTTCTCATACCTTTTTGCCAAACATCCGAAGACTACCAATTTCGCACCCTTCTTTTTGTATTCCGAAAGCTCAAGGATTGTTTCTATACTCTCCTCCTTTGCGGGGGTTATAAAACCGCAGGTGTTTACCAAGATTAGCTCCGCCTCCGAGGGGTCGTCGGTAAGCTGGTATTTCTCCTTTAGCAGTCCCAGAACCCTTTCGCTATCAACGGTATTTTTGGCACATCCCAAACTCACCAAAAAAGCCTTGGGTTTTTTCATTTTCATTTTTCACTCCGTTAGCTCTATAAAGTCTTTAAATCTCCTACAGTTGTGGATTTCTAAATCAGGATACCTTTCCTTTAGAATTTCAATAAACAAATTGTAAGTTTCTCTTATTACCTCCGCTATATTAAACTGAGGGTATCTTGATAACAGTTGTATTCCCTCCGCGAAAGGATTATAAAGACCTTTATAAATTTCAGATAAACTTTTTTTGTCCATTATATTGTCTTCAAAGAGAAAAATTTTTAGTTTTCTTAATTTTTCTTTTGTCTTATTTTTTAAAATTTTGTCAATTAATTCTAAGCTTTCGTTAAATTTTTCCAAAATTTGCCATTTATTTAAGTATTCCTCAATTTTTTCTCTTCTTTCTTCGGCTGATAACAAAATTAAGAATCTTTTGTTGTTTGAAGTTTTAAGGGGAAGTGTTTTAAATTCAACCAATACTAAAAACATTCTGTGTCTTTTAGGAATTAGCAAAATATCTATTCTCTTTTTTATATTTATTTTTAAATCTTCTACACACTTTTCAAAATAAAACCATCTAAAATTCTTATTGAAACTCACTAAATCCAAGTCCCTACAAGGGAAATCTTTCAAATTTTCTTTCAAATCTTTATATGACTTTATAAAATATCTTTTTAATTTTAAACCATTACCTTCCATAACGGTTCTCCCAAAATTCTAAAAATTTCATTTAGTTTTTCGTTCATTAGAAAGCTTTTACCATCATCAATGAGATAAAAATTGATTTCATTTTCCAAATGATTATCTTTTCCTAATTTTGCAAAAGCTTGCACTATATACGGACTATGTGTGGAAACAATAACATTGAAATTTAATACTTTAATAAGTTCTATTAAGATTTCTACATATTTTATTTGCCATTCGGGGTGCAGATGAACTTCTGGTTCATCAATAATTAAAAAATCTCTTCCATTTTGAATAGCTTTTGTTTGGATTAATCGGATTAAAATACCAAAAGCTTTTATTCCAGAAGCAACACCGACTACATTTATTTTTTTGCTGTTTCGTTCAAAATATAAACCATTTTCCATAAGAAACTTACCATTTATTGTTTTTGAAATTTCTTCAAGGATTTTATAAACATCGGAAGTTAAAAACCTATCTTTATTTAAAATCTTTCTTGCCAAATCTTGAAATACAAAAGGAAAAGGAGTTTCCGTTCTGTAACTTTTTTCCCTGATTTCTTTGAGAAATTCCGCAATATTCATCAACAGAGGAGTTTCTATATAAGTAACATCTCTAATCGGTTTTATCTTCCTGCTACCATTAGTGGGTAGATAATCAACTATTTGAAACTTGTCCTTTTCTAAAAATACCGAATATAATTTCTCTCCTCTGTTGGAAAGTAATTCCATTACAAAGTCTTTTTTGATAAAAGGCGATAAATTAATTCCAAAATTGTAGGTTAATATTCTGTAAAATTTGCGATTTCTCCTCTCGTTTAAAGCTTTCTTTTTATCTAAAAAAAGTTCTAATTCCCTAAGGAGTTCCAAAATTGCTTTGTCGTTTTTAAAAAATTGTTTTAGAAAATTTAAATTCCTTTGTTTATCTACTAAATTAACCAACTTCACATCCTTTTGAGTTATAAGTCCTTTTAACTGTTCAATAATTTTTGCTTTTCTTTCCTTTACATAATCTTCTAATTTCCTTTCCGCCAAATTATCTGCTTTAATTAAGCTGAAAAACAATTTAACTATGGAACTTTTACCTGTGTCGTTAAGACCTGTTATAACAGTTACTTTTTTAAGCTCCAAATTGATGTTTTTCAAAATTCCAAAATTTTTAATAAGAAGAAACATGGGCAAATAAAGATTATAAGAATTTTT
>QOAS01000095.1 GCA_003972855.1 Gammaproteobacteria bacterium
TGAGGTTGATAAACTCCCCGATTTGGTAAAAGAAATGGTCTCCTCCAAAGGGGAGGAAAAGGAAGAAGCTCCTGCGGAAGTTTCCCAAGAAAAGAAAGCTCAAGAGATTACCGCCCAAGCGGAGGAGAAAAAAGAGGAATTTTCTTGGGAAGAGTTTATGGGTTCTCCCGCACCCGCACCTGCAACCGCAACCGAAAATACGGAACAAGGACAACCCCAAGAGGTTGTCCAAGAAATTAAAGAGGAACCCAAAGAGGTTGAAACACCAGCCCAAACTTCCACTCCCGATGTTGGAAATATATCTTTAAACAAACAATGTTTGCTCGTATCTTTTGATATGCCTTTGGTGGAAAAGGTAGAGCAACTAATCGGAAGTAAATGCGACCTCCACATAGCCAGAAGTGCCAAACAAGCACTGCAGAAATACGGCGGTAAACCTTTTGATGTGATAATTTTTGACACCATATCGGGGGTTTTTGCGGAAAAAGGTATCAGAGACCTTTACGAGAAAGGAAATTATAAAGACAGCCTCTATGTGCTTCTACTGGACGAGTTTTTACCCCTTGATACGGAAAAGTTACCCGTTAAAAATTTGCGCACCGTAAAAAGGGAAAGCGAGTTGGAACTCCTTCCCGAAATAGTGGAAAACGCTCCCCATATCACCTTCGGTAAGTTGGTAGAACAGGCAACCCAAGAGGTTTCCCAAGAACCCACAAAAGGGCAACCTATAGAGGAGAAGAAAGAGGAGAAAAAAGAGGAAGCGGAAACAACTCCCCAGCCTACCGAAGAACTAAAGCCTACTCCCGTTCAGCCCCAACCTCAAGTTCAAGCTCAACCCCAACCTGCACCCGCGGCTGAATCTACACCTCAACCGACGCCTACCGCTACCGCTTCTTTAGGAATTTCTAAAGAGGAATTGGAAAAACTTATAGAGGAGAAAATAAACGCAAAAGTTGTTCCCCTTATAGAGGAGCTTATCCGTTCCAAACTAAGTGAGGTTTACATAAAGGCGATAGCCCGCGAAATTATAGAGCCTGAAGTAAATAGGGAACTTGTAAAGGAAATAGTTCAGGAAATTGCGGAACCTATAGTGAGGGAAACTTTGGAGCAACTACTTTCTTAGTTTGAAAAAAATAGCCTATCCACCCTTTGTGCTTTGCCTTTTAATTCTATACCCCGATGGAGTCTAAAAAAAGGGCGGTAGCGTTATTTTCCGGCGGTTTGGACAGTATCCTTGCGGTTAAACTCGTGCAAGAGCAAGGCATAGAGGTTGTGGGTCTTCACATAAAAACCGGTTTTCACTCCCACGAGGTTAAAGAAAAATTGGGTATTTTGGAAACCAACCCCGTAAAGGAGTTGGCTCAAGAGATAAACCTCCCCTTGGTGGAGGTGGATATATCCGATACCTACCACGAGATAATAAGAGTTCCCAAATACGGTTACGGGAAGAATGCCAACCCCTGTATTGACTGCAAGATAAAGTTTTTAAAAATCGCCAAAGAGTTTATGGAAAGGGAGGGTTTTGACTTTATAGTAACCGGTGAGGTGGTAAACCAACGACCGATGAGCCAAAATCTGCCCACCCTCCGCCTTATAGAAAAGGAGGCGGGAGTGCAAGGGTGGGTAGTCCGTCCTCTGTCCGCCAAACTTTTGCCACCCTCCATACCCGAACTCAAAGGGTGGATTGATAGGGAAAAGCTTTTGGACATTTCGGGGAGGGGTAGAAATCGCCAATTGGAGTTGGCAAAGAGATTTGGACTAAAGAAAATTCCCCAACCGTCGGGTGGGTGCCTGCTTACAATGGAAGAAATCGCCAATAGGGTTTTTGACCACCTTAACCACAATGAGTGGGATAAAGAGATAGCCCAACTAACCCCGATAGGGAGACATTTTAGACTCCCAACCGGTGCGAAGGTTATAGTAGCCCGAAACAAGGAAGAGGGAATGTTTTTAAGGAAACACCAAAACAGGTGGTATCTCTTTAAACCAACCTCAAAGGGTGCAACCGCCATTTTACTGAAAGAAACCCCTCCTTCGGAAGAAGAGGTGAAATTGGTTGCGGGTTTGGTTGCAAAGTATTCAAAGAATCAACCCAAGGAAGTTGAGGTTATCCATAAGGGACAGAAATTGAGAAAAATCATTGGAAAGCCTCTTGGAGAGGAGTTAATTAGGCAATTAAGGTTAAAGGACAACGCGGAGAAAGAGGTCTAAAATGGGTATAGAGATGAAGCCCAAATTAACCCATAATACCCTACTTCAAGAACTCCTTGAAAAATATGAGGAAACCTTTGAAATTCTATACCCTTACGGTCTTAACAAACTGATAGAAAACGATATTCTTGAAATAGTGGCTCCCCGCCTTACTCTGGAGGGCTTTTTTAGACTTTTTGATATTTCCGAAGAGGATAGAGACAAAATATGGAAAGAGATAAATAAGATTGTCAAGAAATATTCCGCAATGTATGAAATTTGAGTTAAAATAAAGGGCGGAGGTTTAATAATGGGTGAGGTTCTTTCTAAAGAAGATTTGGTGAGGGAGTTTTTGGAAAGCATTAAGCCTGCACTTTTGAGGCACGAAGGTGATGTTGAGCTTCACAAAATAGAGGATAACGTTATTTACCTGAAATTTAACGGGGCTTGTGTAGATTGCAACGTGCGACCCGAATCAATGTTTCCGATGCTCAAAATGATGTTAATGAACAAGTTCCCTTGGGTGAAAGATGTTGTAGATTTAACCGTGTAATGGACGAGATTAAGGAAAAATTTTTGGAAATTTTGGAGTTTTACCCCAAGAGTTATGCGGTAAAGGTTAAATACACCCCTTACGAGGATTTGGACAACATAATAATTACCAACCCGCTGGATTATGTCCACCATATATTTCTACCCAACAAGGAGGACCTTTTCCGTTTTGAACTCCTTTCCGCTTTAACCGTTTTGGGTGAGAAGCACCATTTGCTTTCCACCGATTATTACGATACCTACACCAAGGAAAATATGTATGAATTCATTGATGGATTTTCCCGCCTTTTGAAACCCATACGCTTTGCGTGGGCGGGAAGAATTGCGGGCGAAAATTCCCCCGACGCGGATAAGCTCTTAAGCGAAACCCTAAAGAGGATAGAGATTGAATACCTAAACGCCCTCTATAGGGGTAACCGCCGGGCAAGTTTAGAGGTTTTGCCTTACATAGCCTTTGCCAAAGGTTTAGACCCCGATTGGGACTTTTTTAACGACGAAAGGTTAAACGCGATTTTAAACGACCTCGTTAAGGCGGATATTAGCGTGCCAAACCTCATAAAGTATGCCAAGAAACTTCAAAGGTATCTACCCTGTTTCTGTTCCTTCTCGGTAAAGGAAGACCCCGAAAGGGGTTTTGAAGTTTTTTCTTTAGACTTTTAAGTCTTTTTCTTTAGATTTGTTATCCCCTATGGAGGAAATTCTCGTAGTCGTTCCCGCCCGTTTGGGTTCTACAAGACTTAAAAGAAAACCCCTTAGGGAGATAAAGGGAAAACCCCTTATAAGGTGGGTTGTGGAAGCTTTGACCAAAACGGGTTTTAGAATTTTGGTTGCAACCGACAGCGAAGAGATAAAAAAGGTCGTTGAAGACTTAACCGAGGTGGTTTTAACCCCTTCCGAACTCCCCAGCGGAAGCGATAGGGTAGCATACGCCCTTAAGGGTTTAAAGGAAATTCCCCCTTATGTGATTAACTACCAAGGGGACGAACCTTTTGCCTACCGCGAGGATTTGCTAAAGCTTTACAAATCCCTCAAAGAGGGTAGTCCCGCAGTTACCTTGGCAAAACCTTTGGAGGAAAAGTTTTTAAACGACCCCAATACGGTAAAAGTGGTAACCGACCTAAGGGGGTTTGCCCTCTACTTTTCCCGAAGCCCTTTACCCTATCCCCGCGGTGGGTTTCACTTTAAACCTTTAAAACACATAGGGGTTTATGCCTTTAAAACCGAAACCCTATTTGAGTTTACAAAGCTAAAACCCACACCTTTGGAGCTTACGGAAGGTTTGGAACAACTTAGGCTTTTGGAAAACGGGATACCCGTAAAGGTTGAACTGACGGAAAACTACTACCACGGTGTTGATACGGAGGAAGACCTACGGGAGGTTGAAAAGAAACTTAACAACCTTTAATAGAAATCTTTATGCTCTACCACCTAAGCGAATGGCTAAAGGAATTTTGGTTTCCCTTTAACGTATTGCACTATATCTCCTTTAGGAGTTTTTTAGCCTTTTTGCTCGCCTTTGCAACCGCAATGGTTTTGATACCACTCTTTACCCGTTTTATGAAAAAGCTTCACACCTCCCTGGGGGGATACCAAAGGGAATATCTAACCCATCACGCGGGCAAAAGGGAAACCCCTTCCATGGGGGGAATAGTTTTAGTCCTTATTTTGATACTCTTTTCCTTTCTCTTCCTGCGGTGGGATAAGCCTTACTTTTTACTCTGCTCGCTTACCCTTTTGCTTTTCGGACTTATAGGCTTTGCGGACGACCTCTTTAAGCTCTTAAAAAACAGAGCGGACAGGGTTCCCCATTTTGTAAGAAATTTAGCCCTCCAAGGTGGGCTTACCGCTAAGCAGAAACTTTTTTTCCAATTTATCTTTGCCTTTCTCATAGCCTACTTTTTGCTCGCGTGGGTGGGATTGGATACCAACCTCTACTTTCCCCTTTTTAAGGACTTTTATCTCAACCTCGGAATAGAGGGATATTTGATTTTTGCAACCCTCTTTATAGTGTTTTTCTCCAACGCGGTTAATCTCACCGACGGATTGGACGGATTGGCAATAGGTGTTACATTAACCACCTTTGCGGTGGGTTCTTTTATCTCCTACCTTGCGGGGAACAAAGTTTACGCCAACTATTTGGGAATACCCTATATTCCCTATGTCGGAGAGCTAACGATTTTGGCGATGGCTCTTTTGGGGGCGGGTTTGGCATTTTTGTGGTTTAATACCCATCCCGCCCGAATATTCATGGGAGATGTAGGTTCTTTGGCTTTGGGAGCTTTGCTCGCCCTCTTTGCCCTCCTCACCAAAAGCGAATTTTTGTTCCTCATAGCGGGCGGAGTTTTCGTTGCGGAAGCCCTTTCGGTAATTATTCAAGTGGCGGTTTGTAAATTGACCAAAAAGAGGTTGGAAAATGGAAAAACCGACTGCAAAAGGATATTTTTAATGGCTCCCCTTCACCATCACTTTGAAAAACTCGGTTGGAAAGAGGAACAAATAGTGGTTAGGTTTTGGATAGTTTCCGCCCTTTTGGGGGTATTCTCTTTAATGTTTCTCAAACTGCGTTAGACCGCTATACCCTTTAGTTCCTCCCAAGGGTAAACCCTTTGAATTCTTTTTACCTCTTTTGGTTTTAAGCCCGTTTCGTCTATATCCACCAAAAGGGCGTTAAATACCACTTCGTCCCTTTCCGCGGGGTGGAATTTCTTCTTTATCCCCTGTAGGTAGTAGGGAAGGGTTCTTTTGAATTCAACTCCTATAACGGAGTTTAAAACCCCGCACATTCCCACATCCGTTATATAAGCTGTTTCCCCGTCAATTATCCGTTCGTCCGCGGTGGGAATGTGGGTGTGGGTTCCGAAAACTATTTGAGCCCTTCCTTTGACATATAAAACAAAGGCGTTTTTCTCCGCGGTTGCCTCCGCGTGGAAATCAATAACCACGATGTCCGCCCTGTTTTTAACCTCCTCCCAAATTCGGTCAAAGGTTAAAAACGGATTTTCCAAGTAGGGGTTCATAAAAGCCAACCCCATTAGGTTGATAACCGCAACCTTTAACCCCTTTTTGTCAAAAATATTCCAACCTAACCCCGGGGTGGAAGGAGGGTAATTTGCGGGTCTCAGTAGGTCTTTTACCTCTCCTATGAAGTCAAAAACCTCCTTTTTGTCCCAAATGTGGTTTCCCGAGGTTATAACGTCTACCCCCAATTGTTTTAGAGATTGGTAAACCTTTTTGGTTACCCCGAAACCTCCTGCAGAGTTTTCCCCGTTTACGATAAGGAAATCGTAATTTAATGAGTTCCCCTCTTGGGAGAGAAACTTTTTTAAAGCCCTCCTACCGGGGTTGCCGATTATATCGCCCACAATAAGGAAGCGCATACTTTAAAAAGTTTGCGTAAAAAGGAAACCCTACTTTAGGGTTTCTTCCAACTCCTTTAACTTCTGTTGTTGCTCGTGTTGTTGGAGAGCCTCAATGAGTTCGTCCAATTTTCCTTCCATTATTTGGTCTAACTTGTGCAAGGTTAGGTTTATCCTGTGGTCGGTAACCCTGTTTTGGGGAAAGTTGTAGGTTCTTATTTTTTCCGACCTCTCGCCGTGTCCCACCTGTTTTTTCCTTTCCTCCGTTAGTTCCTTTAGCTTTTGTTCCTCGTAAAACTGCTTTAGTTTAGCCCTCAATATCTTTAACGCCTTTTGTTTGTTCTGGAATTGGGAACGCTCGTCTTGGCACTGAACCACTATACCGGTGGGAATGTGGGTTATTCTTACCGCGGTTTCGGTAGTGTTTACATACTGTCCACCCGCACCGCTGGCTCTAAAGGTTTCTATTTTTAAATCGGCGGGATTTATTTCAACCTCCGTTTCTTCAACTTCGGGAAGAACCGCCACCGTTGCGGTTGAGGTGTGAATCCTTCCACC
>QOAS01000023.1 GCA_003972855.1 Gammaproteobacteria bacterium
CCATCCCAAAATTTAGAAGGTTTGGCGGACATACTTATAGAAGACGGTAAGATTTCAAAAATAGAGAAAAACATCCCCCCTTCGGGGGACGAAGAGGTTATAGATGCCCGCTCTATGGTGGTTGCCCCCGCCTTTGTAGACCCGCACGCCCATTTGCGTGACCCCGGACAAACTTACAAAGAGGACATTAAAAGCGGTAGCAAAGCGGCGGTTTTCGGTGGATTTACCACCGTGGTTAGTATGCCCAATACCTCTCCTACAACCGACACTCCCGCAATGGTTGAATACCAAATTCTAAAAGCCCAAAAGGTGGGACTTATAAGGCTCTTGCCCGCGGGAGCGATAACCGTAGGTAGGAAGGGGGAGAAATTGACCGATTTCAACGCCTTAAAAAAGGCGGGGGCTGTAGCCCTAACCGACGATGGAACCACTTTAACCGACGAAAGTCTTTTCAAAACCGCCCTTTGTTGGGCATCGGACTTGGGGTTACTTGTGATGGACCACGCGGAACTTCCTTCCCTTTCAAAGGGGCATTTGAACGAGGGTAAGGTTTCCTCCCTTTTGGGTATTGCGGGAAGGAGCAGAAGTGCGGAAGCCATTGCGGTGGCACGGGACGGCATTTTAGCACAAGAAACGGGTGCAAAAATTCATATCCAACACATAAGTGCCAAAGAAAGCGTAGAACTTATAAAGTTTTTCAAAGATAAAGGGGTGAATATAACCGCGGAAGTTAATCCCAACCACCTTTTACTGACCGAGGAGGCGATTTTGAAATACGGTTCCCTCGCCAAGGTAAATCCCCCCTTGAGAACCGAGGAGGATAGGAAGGCTCTAATTCAAGCCTTAGCGGAGGGAATTATAGACTGTATAGGAACAGACCACGCCCCCCATGCCCATTGGGAAAAGAAAAAACCCTTAGACCAAGCCCCTCCGGGGATGCTCGGTTTCCAAATAGCCTTGCCTACCCTTGTAAAGCTCTATAACGAGGGACTTATAACCCTCAAAAGGTTGGTTGAGGTTCTTTCCACCGCACCCGCAAGGATTTTGGGACTTTATCCCGAGCTTGGAACTCTAAAGGTAGGCACCACCGCGGATGTGGTTATTTTTGACTTGAAACACGAATGGGTTTTTGATGAAAAGACAAATCCCTCAAAGAGTAATAACTCCCCCTTTATGGGACAAAAATTGGTCGGAAAGGTTTTTTACACCATTAAGGAGGGAAAGGTGGTATACAAGGGAAAAAACTAAAGCTCTTTTAGTTTTTCCAAATCTTCCACCTTTTCCACATTTAGGGCTTTTACGGAGGGAACAATTTGGGTTATAAGTTTTGTTAAAACATTTTTGGGTCCTATTTCTATAAATGTATCAACACCTTGAGAGTGCATAAATTCAACGCTTTCTACCCACCTTACCGGATTAAAAAGTTGCAGGTATAGGTTTTCTTTAATTTCTTGAGCCTCCGTGTGAGCTTTGGCGGTGTAATTTTGAACCACGGGGATTTGGGCGTCTTTAAAGGAGACCTCTTCAAGTTTTTCTTTAAATTTTTCCGCCGCCTCCTTCATAAGGGAACTGTGGGAGGGAACCGACACCTTTAGGGGTATAGCTTTTATCTTCCTACTTTTGGCGAGTTTGACCAACTCTTTAACCGCCTTTGCCTGCCCCGCCACAACCGTTTGAATAGGTGAGTTAAAATTCACGGGTTCAACTATACCTTCCACCTCTTGGCAGAGTTTGGCTACCTCTTCGGGAGAAATACCTATTACCGCCGCCATTCCGCCTTCGCCTTCGGGGACAGCGGATTGCATATATTGGGCGCGGTATCTAACCAACTTAACCGCATCTTCAAATTCCAAAACGCCCGCACTCAAGAGTGCGGTATATTCCCCGAGCGAATGTCCCGCAACCAGCGTAGGTTTTAACTCGGGGTAAAGCTCCTTTAAAACGGTGTATATCGCAAAACTGACGGTTAAAATGGCGGGTTGGGTGTTTACCGTTTTGTTAAGCTCGTCACCCCCTTCAAAAATTACCTTTGTCAAATCAAATCCTAAAGCCTCGTTAGCCCTCTGAAAAACCTCCTTTGCGGAGGGGAAATTCCCGTAAAAATCCTTACCCATACCCGCATACTGGGAACCTTGTCCGGGAAAGACGAAAGCTATACCCATAAGGGGTTATTATCTTTTCAAATAGTTCCTCTTTTCGGGAATAACGCCTCTAACTCCACCCGTTGGGTCGGGCGTGTCACCCTTGTAACGCGGGATAACGTGAATGTGCACGTGCATAATAGTTTGACCCGCCCATTTTCCAATATTTACCCCTATGTTGTAACCATCGGGGGAAAACTTTTTATCCAAAAACCGTTTAACTTCGTCTATAAGTTCAACTATTGCGATTTTCTCCTCCTTTGTTAGGGAAAAATAACTGTCGGTGTGGCGGTAAGGGATTATTAAGGTGTGACCGGGATTTACGGGATATTTGTCAAATATGGCGAAACAGTATTCGTTTTTTAGAATAACCGCTTCGGGGTCCATATTGCAAAAGGGACACCCCTTGTGTTCTCCCATAAAGAAAAGTTTTAAGGGGAAAAAAGGAAATTACTCCTCTTCGGGCAAATCCACCTCGCAGTGAACCTCTTTTAGTTGTTTGGGGTCTACGTAGTCGGGAGCGTTGGTCAGGGGACAGATACCCTTTTGGGTTTTGGGGAAGGCTATAACTTCCCTTATGCTGTCCGCTCCCACCATAATAGCCAAAAGACGGTCTAAACCGAAGGCAAATCCCCCGTGGGGGGGTGCGCCGTATTTTAAAGCCTCCAATAGGAAACCGAATTTTTCCTTCGCCTCAACTTCGCCAATGCCCAGCAGTTTAAAGATTTTTTCCTGAATGTCGGTTCGGTGTATCCTGATGGAACCTCCCCCTATTTCTTCACCGTTTAAAACCATATCGTAGGCAAGGGATTTGACGCCTTTTAGGATTTCCTTTCTCTCCTCAATATCTTCCGTGTTCAGCGCTTGGTCTATTTTGGGGAGGTCTTCTTCCCTCGGCATTGTAAACGGGTGGTGAACGGAAACAAACCTCTCCTCCTCTTCATCCCACTCAAGGAGGGGGAAATCCACTACCCAGAGGAATTTAAATCCTTCCTCCCTCGCGTTTAGTTCGTCCGCCAATTTCCTACGGAAGGCGTCCAATACTTTATAAACCAATTCCCTATCGGTATCCGCTTGGAAGAAGATAATATCTCCCACCTTAGCATTGCAACGGTTTAAAAGGTTATCTATCTCCTCTTTACTAAAGAATTTGGTAATAGGGGAGGTTAGCTTATCCTCGTCCACCCTAATCCAGGCGAGACCTTTGGCACCCAACTTTTGAACGAACTTGGTAAGTTCGTCTATCTTTTGACGGGAAAGAGTTTTTGCTCCACCTTTTACGACAACCGCTTTAATGATACCCCCCTTGTCCACCACATTTTTAAAGACCTTAAATTGGGTATTCTCAAAGATATCGGTAAGCTCTATAAGGGGGGTTATTACATCTTCCCTTATTCGGAGGTCGGGTTTATCGCTTCCGTATTTGGTCATAACCTCTTCGTAGGAGTAAATCGGGAAGGGGTAATCTATTTCAATTCCCGCCACCTGTTTAAAGACCTCTTTTACCAACCTTTCGGTGAGGTTCATAACGTCTTCTCTACCCACAAAGGACATCTCTAAGTCTATTTGGGTAAACTCCGGTTGGCGGTCCGCCCTTAGGTCTTCATCCCTTAGGCATTTGGCTATTTGGAAGTATTTGTCTATACCCGCAACCATTAGGATTTGTTTAAAGAGCTGGGGTGATTGGGGAAGTGCGTAGAACTTTCCGGGATGAAGCCTTGAGGGAACTATAAAGTCCCTCGCCCCTTCGGGGGTTGATTTTGTAAGAAGGGGTGTTTCAACTTCTATAAAACCTTCATCGGTTAAAAAGTTTCTTACCACTTGGTAGGTTTTGTGACGAACCAGTAGGTTATTGAACATGGGTCTGCGTCTCAAATCCAAGTAGCGGTAACGCAGGCGAACCTCTTCATTAACGTTTATCTCATCTTCTATCTGGAAAGGTAAAGGTTGATGGGAGGTATTCAAAACGAGGACTTTATCCGCAACGACTTCAACGAAACCGGTGGGAAGTTTGGGGTTTTCCGTTCCTTCGGGTCTGCGTCTTACCTTACCCTCCACGGCTATAACGTATTCGGGTTTTACCTTATCCGCAACTTCATAAGCGTCGGGATTTTTTAACTCCTCAACCACCACTTGAACTATTCCCGAGCGGTCTCTTAGGTCTATAAAAACTACACCACCGTGATTTCTTACCGTATCAACCCATCCCGCCAAGCGAACCTTTTGGTCTATGTTATTCTCGTTAATTTCACCGCAATAGTGGGTTCTTCTGAAATTTCCCAAAACCGTTAGCATAAGTGAATTAATGTTATCCCCTTCAAGGGGTGCGTAATATTCAAAACGGTAATGGGAAAGGTTTTGGTTTTTGACGTAGACGGTGTGATTATAGATGTTTCCAAAACCTACCACGTGGCTATACAAAAGACGGTTGAACACTACGTAGGTAAAAGTGTTCCACTGGAGGAGGTTAAAAGGTATAAATTCCAATGGGGTATAAATAACGACTACTACGCCTCCTACGCAATTATAGCCCTTAAAAAATACGGAGTTCCCGAAGAGGAGATAAAAAGACTCTCATTGGAGTGCAAAAATGCGGTAGCCCTCTGTTTGAAGGAAAGATTCAACTTACCCCTTACGGTGGAGGAGGTAACCCAAACTTTTATAGATTACTTTGAAAGGGTAAAGGACAATGAGGAACTGTTTTTGGAACCGTTTGTTTTTGAATGGCTAAAGCGCAAAAAGTATAAATTGGCGGTTCTCACCGGAAGACCGAAAGAGGATTTGGAGTATTCCTTTAAAAAATTCAACCTAATGGACAAATTTGACGTTATAGTTTGCGACGATACCATAGAAGACGTGGCTTTGAGAAAACCCAACCCTTACGCCCTACACTACACGCTTAAGCTTTTAGGGGCAAGCCAAAGCGACGAGAAATACTACATAGGGGACACCGTAGCGGATAAATTGATGGCTCAAGAGTATAAAAACCGTTACGGTGACACGAATTTAACCTATATCCAATGCAATTTTGCGGAGAAAAGGGAGGAAGGGGATATAACCTTTTACACCCCTAAGGAGTTGAAAAACTTTCTATTGGAACTTTAGGAGAGAGAGGAGTTTATCCATTTCCCCTTTGGTTCTCTTTTCGGTAACCGCCACCAAGAGGGTGTTTTCCATATTGGGGTAAAACCTTCCGAGGTCAATTCCGAACATAAAACCCTCTTTGAGGAGTTTTTTTCTAAGCGCTTGGGCGTCGGGGTGTTTTATCGGAAATTCCCACAAAAATTGTTCGTTTTTAAACGGATTTTCCCAACCGAGGGAGGTTAAACCCCTGTAAAGGTAACGGGCTTTGGCTACCGATTGTTTGGCAACCTCTTTTAATCCCTCTTTTCCGAGAAGGGCTATATAAATTAACGCCCTTAGTGCGAGTAAGTTTTGATTAGAACATATGTTGGAGGTTGCCCTTTCCCTCCTTATGTGTTGTTCTCTGGTTTGCAAAACGAGGGTAAATGCCCTTTTGCCTTCTATATCCTCTCCCATTCCCACCAATCTTCCGGGCATTTTCCTTACATACTTTTGACGGGTTGCAAAGAATCCCAAATAGGGTCCCCCGAAGTAAAGGGGATTGCCCAACTGCTGTCCCTCTCCCACAACGATATCCGCTCCGAAAAGGGCGGGAGGTTTCAATACCGCAAGGGCTATCGGGTCGGAAACCACTATGAGGGGAACGCCGTATTTTTGAGCCAATTCCCCTATTTCCTTAAGGGGTTCTACAAAACCAAAAAAGTTGGGATACTGAATTGCCAACGCGTGGACATCTTCCCTTTTTAAAACCTCTTGGAGTTTGTTTAGGTCGGTAACTCCCTCTTCGGTGAAGGGAATTTCTACCACCTTATCCCTGTAACCGTAGAGGTAAGTTTTTACTACTTGCAGGTAAAGGGGGTGTATTGCAGAAGACAAAACTACGGTGTCACCCTTTCCCTTTATCGCCCGCGCCATAAGAACCGCTTCCGCCAAAGCGCTTGAACCGTCATACATGGAGGCATTTGCCACGTCCATACCCGTAAGCTCCGCTATAACCGTCTGATATTCAAATATTGCGGTTAATGTCCCTTGGGATACCTCCGGTTGGTAAGGGGTATAAGCGGTTAAAAACTCTCCCCTTTCCGCCAAATAATCTACCGCGGAGGGAATGTAGCGGTCGTAAGCACCCGCACCCGCAAATATCTTAAGTTGTTTATTTTTTTCCGCCAAACCTTTAAAGGTCTGCAGAATTTCCGCTTCCGACAGGGGTTGGGGTAGGTTTAACTCACCCTTGAATAGGAGACTTTCGTCTATGTGCGAATATAGGTCTTCAAAGCTTTTTGCACCTATTAGCGAAAGCATTTCTTGGGTTTCGTCGGGGGAATGGGGGATATATGCCATAGTTCCTTATTGTAGTCAAGCTTAATGTTAAGAAATTAATCATCAAGTTATAGAT
>QOAS01000183.1 GCA_003972855.1 Gammaproteobacteria bacterium
AAGGAGGATTTTCCCAAAGCCCTTGAGTGGATTTTGACAAATATTTAAAAAATATGGTTAGTGAGTTTATAGAAAAATTGCAGGCTAAATCCCATTTTTGATGGGAGGATACAGCCTGCCCCGAAGGGGTTGAAAATCTAAAGTTTTGGATTAAATTAGATACCTAACATACCCGCCGATAGCGGGCATAGATAACAAAAAAAGCCTGCTACACCAACGGCTAAAGGCGGGTATGTAAAGCGAAAGTAGCTCCACTATCCCGCCAAGCGGGATAGGTAGGAGTAGGGGCGGAGTGAACCCGCCCGTGGGGTAAGGCACCGCTTAGACGGTGTAAACCCCCACGAAGCTCCGCATCTTTGATGCGGGGCAGTTCACACCCTCTTCAAAAGAGAATTTGTAGTTCCTAAAGGTTAAAAAAATCCCTACTTTGTTTCGTTTTTAAACCCACCCCAAGCGATGGTGATATAATTAAACAATTCGCGTAAA
The DNA here is from genome assembly GCA_003972855.1 of Gammaproteobacteria bacterium. Taxonomy (GTDB): domain Bacteria; phylum Aquificota; class Aquificia; order Aquificales; family QOAS01; genus QOAS01. The sequence continues at coordinate 487 of QOAS01000183.1, forward strand.
TTTTTTATAGCCTAAAACCCAAAGGAGGAGAAAGATGAAAAAAGGAATACACCCCGAGCTTAAACCTACAACTTTCGTATGCGGTTGCGGAAATACCTTTACCCTTCTTAGCACCAAAGGTGGAACCGTATACCTTGAAACCTGCAACCGATGCCATCCTTTCTATACCGGAAAACTGAAGCTAAAACCCGCCTTCTTGGTTCTGCAAGAGCAAATGGAAGGGAAAGGAAAAGAAAAGTAGGAAATCCTTTTTCTTCCTTAATAATTTTCTATCGTCGCTACGAAAAAGTTACCTTCCAAGTCCTTTAGGAAAAGAACTATAGGTTTTTTATTCTTGGCGAGTTTTTCAACCACCTTGCGGAACTCTTCAACCGACCTAACGGGTAAGTTATTAACCCTAACGATTAACATTCCCGGTTTTATTCCCGCCTCAGCCGACGGAGAGCCGGGGTAAACGTTTGAAACTATAACCCCGTAAGGAGCCTTATATTGCTGAAGTTCCTCCTTTGAGGGATTTCTTAAAACCAGACCCAAATTGTAGTAAATTGCCTTCTGGGCTATCTTATCCCTTTCGGGGAGTTCTCCTATTTTCACCTTTAGGGTTAATTTTTTCTCACCCCTCAAGACGGTTAAGGTTACCTCCTCACCGGGAGGGGTTTTCATTATCTTAAACTGAAGATCGGTCGCATCTTTTATGGGTTTACCGTTTATAGCGAGGATTATATCGCCCGCTTCCAATCCGCCCTCTTGTGCGGGGCTTCCGGGGATAACCTTAAGCACTATAACCCCGTGGTCTAATCCCAACGCTTGGGCAATCGGCGGGGTTAGTTCCTGAACGACCACTCCGAGCCAACCTCTTACAACCTTTCCATAGGTCAAAAGTTCGTTTGCCACCCACTTTGCCAAATTTATCGGTATCGCAAATCCCAATCCTTGGGCGTGGGCAATTATTGCGGTGTTTATACCTATAACTTCACCTTTTATATTTACAAGCGGTCCCCCGCTGTTACCGGGATTTATGGGGGCTTGGGTTTGTATAAAGTTCTCGTATTGGTCTAAGCCTATCCTCCTGTGGAGGGCGGATACTATACCGAATGTTGCGGTATTTTCCAACCCAAAGGGGTTTCCTATGGCTATTACCAAATCGCCGACCCTAACTTTGGAAGAATCCCCTAATTTTGCAACCCTTTTATCCGCATCGGGAACTTCCTTTTTAGGGATTTTCAAAACCGCCAAATCGGTTTTGGGGTCTGCACCCACAAGCTCGGCGGTAACCTCTTTTAGCCTTCCAATCTTTACAACTATCTTTTGAGCCTTGGCTACAACGTGGTTATTGGTAAGAATGTAAACCCACTTGTCGTCAACCTTGAAAATAAATCCCGAACCGAGAGCCCTTTCCTTTTTAACCTTAGGTTGTCCGAAAAACGGTAAAAAGTCCCTCAAATCGGGGGGTAAAAGTTTCCTAAACTCGTCAAACCCCGGGGGTGAAAACGGCTCAATAACCTTAACCTCTTTGTAGGTAAAAATCGTTACCACCGAAGGTGCAACTTCGTTAATAATCCTGTGGAGTTCCTCCTGTGCTTGGAACAAAACGGGGGTAAGGGCGGGTGTGGTTTTAACCTCCTCCTTGAGGGTTGGATTTTGGGCAAACCCCAAAAGGGAACTTCCGAGAAGAATAACAGCGAGGGATTTAGTGCCTAAAAACTTTCTCATAAGTAGTAACCTTAAAATAACAAAACTACAATGGCAAAGAAGAGGGTGGTCTTGGCTTACTCGGGGGGATTGGATACCTCCGTAATAGTTAGATGGCTTACCGACAAAGGATTTGAAGTTATAACCTATACCGCGGATGTGGGACAAGGGGAGGAACTCAGTTACATTCCCGAAAAAGCTAAACTGGCGGGGGCGGTGGAAGCCATAGTTGAGGATGTAAGGGAAGAATTTGCAAGGGAATATTGCCTTCCTACCTTAAGGGCTTTAGCCCTTTACGAGGGTAAATATCCCCTCACCGCATCGCTTTCGCGTCCCCTAATCAGTAAAAAACTCGTGGAAATTGCCAAAAAGGTGGGGGCGGATTACATAGCCCACGGTTCCACCGGTAAGGGAAACGACCAAGTTAGGTTTGAAGTTTCCGCATGGGCTTTGGCACCCGACATAGAAGTTCTTGCACCAGTAAGGGAATGGGAATTTAAATCCCGCGACGAGGAGATTGAATACGCTAAAAAACACGGAATACCCGTTCCCGTTACCAAAGAAAAACCCTATTCCATAGACAGAAACCTCTGGGGTGTTTCCATAGAGGCGGGTATTTTGGAAGATATTTGGCAGGAACCTCCCAAGGACGCTTGGCAAATTACCGTAGACCCCGAGGAGGCACCCGATAAACCCGAATATGTAACCGTTACCTTTGAGGAGGGAACTCCTATTGCGGTGAACGGAAAGAAGTTTGAAAAACTCCACGAACTTATAGAGGAACTGAACAAAATAGGGGCACGCCACGGGGTTGGAAGGGTTGATATGGTTGAAAACCGTTTGGTGGGAATAAAAAGCAGAGAACTCTACGAGGCACCCGGGGCCTTCATCCTATACAAGGCTTACGACGAACTCCTATCTTTGACCACCGATAGGTTTACCTACCACTACCACTTGGAGCATATAAGACACCAATACGCGAGCTTAGTCTACAACGGACTATGGTTTTCCGACCTAAGAAAGGCGTTGGACGCCTTTAACGACACCTTGGCGAAAAATGTAAGCGGTGAGGTAAAACTAAAACTTTTCAAAGGTAACATTACCGTAGTGGGTAGGAAATCGGAAAAATCCCTTTACGTGGAAGATTTGGCTACCTACTCCCCCAAAGATTCCTTTGACCATATAGCGGGTAAACTCTTTACAAAAGTTTGGGGGTTGCCCTTGAAAGTTGCGGGACGCATTAGGGGGTAATTTTTCTCCCCTTTAAATTTTATTTCCTTATGTATAGAAAATCCTTAACCTTTGTTCTTGACACCAGCGTATTTACCAATCCCCAACTGTATAAAAAGTTTTCCGAAAATATCCTTGACGCGACGGAGGATTTGCTCTACCTAATGGAGCATAGCCAAGCGGAGTTTTACATGCCCGTTTCCGTTTACGAAGAATTACAAAAAATGGTAAAACTGGGAAAACTTATACCGAAGTTTGAATTGGTTATAAGACTTAGAAACCCCCGTAGGTATAACCTTCTAATTCCCGCGGAGTTTCTTTACGAGTTTATTTCCGACCTAAGGGGTAGGGTTAATAAAGGGTTGAGGATAGCGGAGGAACATGTAAGGAATGCCCAAGGCAAACAAAAAGAGGTTTTGGGGGAGGTTATAAGGAGTTTAAGGGAAAAATACAGGGAAGCTTTGCGTCAGGGAATTTTGGACAGCAAGGAAGATGTTGAAGTTTTGCTCCTCGCCTACGAGCTGGATGCGATTTTGGTAAGCGCGGACGAGGGTATAAGAAATTGGGCTAAAAAGTTGGGAATAAAACTTATATCTCCCGACTACTTTAAAGAACTCTTAGAGGAATTATCTCAAAAAATGAGATTGGCCTAAAAATTTTGGCTTTGAAATTCCAAAAATCGGTAGAAAAATCTTTCCAAACCTTCGGTTGTTTTCCTTTTTATACTAAAGGGACGCGTTTGGGGTAAGGAAACCCTTTTCAAAACCGCAAATTCTTCTGGATTTATAAAAATACAGTAAGGGTTTTTAATTTCCTCCTTACCGCAGGAGGAGAGTGTTATTAAATTAACCCACCCCGGCTTTTTTAAATTCTGAGGTGAAAAACCCAAAATGGAAGAGAGGTTTATTAAGAACCTTACAAGGTTGAAACCGAAATATTCCTCAATTTCCAAGGAAGTTTCTATTAGTTTAAAAATCTCTCTGTCGGGTTCCTTTACAAACTTTAAAACCGTTTTGGATACCTTGGATAGGAAAATAAATCGGGAAAAGTTTTTTGCAATTCTTGGAGACCAACACCTACACTCGGAGGTATCTATCGCGGTTAATATATCCCCCCCGCTTTCCGCGTGAACCTTAACCACATTAAAGGGTTCAAAAATTCCAACCTTAAACCTTTGAAAGTTAAAATATTCGGGAACAAACAGAGTTCTCTTTCCCAAATTTTGGAAATAACACTTAACGATTAGCGAGTTATCCGAGGAAGGAAACCTTTGAAGGATAAAACATTTGTCCGCCAAAGGCATCTTCCAATTTGATGTATACTATAACCTTTCGGTTTCCAAAACAAAAGGAGGGTTTGGGATGGATTTGCTTCTGCAGAGATTGGAAAAAAGATACATGAGAAAAATAGAAATCCCCGATTTTAGGGTAGGAGATACCGTTAGGGTTTACTACAAAGTTAAAGAGGGGAATAAAGAAAGGATTCAACCCTTTGAGGGATTGGTTATCAGATTCCAAGGTGCGGGTATAAATAGAAGCTTTACCGTTCGCAAAGAGTCCTACGGCGTTGGAATAGAAAGGACATTCCCCCTATATAGCCCTAAACTTGAAAAGATAGAAATTATTAAATTCGGTAAAGTTAGAAGGGCTAAACTCTACTACATTAGAGAACTTAGCGGAAAAACCGCCTCTAAGAAAATCAAAGAAATCAAACCTTGGGAACCCTTGGGTCAAAAACGTATGGCTCAAGCTGCCGCCAAAGGAATGCAAACTATTATTCAAGAAAAACAGGGAAAAGGAAAGGGCAAGAAATAATATACACCTTGCATAATAAAGAAATCTATGGATGTTATTCTTACCGTTTGGAAAAATGCCCCTTTGGTAGCCTTCCTTCTCCTTTTAATATCAACCGTTTCCTTAGCCATATTCTTAGAAAGGTTTGCCAACGTAAAGAAATCAAAAGTTTTACCCCGCAGTTGGAAAAATATCAAATTGGAAATAATGAACGGTAGGTTTGAAAGTGCGATTAATTTACTAAAAAGGGATAAAAAACCCCTTTCCAGAATATTGGCAAACATTTTGGAACTCTACTACAAGGGTGAAATTTCTAAAACCGAACTCCGCCAAATGGTTGAAAGCGAAAGTTCCATAATCTACTACGAGCTGGGAAAAAGGGTAGGTTTCATATCTATATCCGTTACTTTGGCAACCTTTTTGGGACTCATCGGAACGGTTTGGGGACTGATAGAGGTATTCGGTGCTTACAGCATTATGTCCAATGAAGGTCTAAAGATGCTCTCCAAAGGTATTGCAACCTCTCTAAACTCCACCGCAATGGGACTATTGGTAGCCATTTTTACCTATATCCTTTACTGGTTGGTAAAAGAAAGAATCAACGGAGTTTATACCAAAATATTAAGGGAACTTGAAGAGCTTTTGGAACTTATCCGTTAGTTTGGCACTCGTTACATAAACCGTAACAAACGACATTGCAACTTTCCGTAATTAACCCCTTTTGATGTAACTTTCCTTTTAAATCTTCTACCGATGTGTCTATATCTTCCAAATCTATAATTTTTCCGCAGTTTTTACATATAAAGTGTCCGTGGGGTTTATTTGCTATTTCAAAATGGGCTTTTCCATCGGGAGTAGGTATTCTCCTTACCAATCCAAGCTCTTCAAAAGCGGAAAGTGCGCGGTATACGGTGCTAAGGGATAAACCGTAAACTCTATCTTTCAGATTTTCATATATATCTTCCGCCGAAGGGTGTTTTTTGGTATTTTTTACGAGTTCCTTGAAGATTAAAATCCGTTGAGTTGTTATTTTAGCTCCCTTTTCTTTACTGATTTTTATCATGTATTTAACGAGTTTTTCTTCTTCTTGTTCATTTAAACCCTTGGTAGCCAAAAAAGTCATAGCAAATGATAATTTAAACAAACTTGGAAAATCCCTAAATAATATAAAGCAGAATATTTAAAGCAGGTTTAGTTTCTCCATAGCTTTTAAAAAAATTTCTTTATCTCCCCTATACTTAAGGATGCCTTCAACCTTTTCTATCGGAAAAAATCTCGCATCTTTGACTTCCCATGAAGGAACGGGAATACC
>QOAS01000022.1 GCA_003972855.1 Gammaproteobacteria bacterium
AAAATCCCCAAAGTGGAGGAAATGGTAAAAGCCATAAAAAAAGCGGGATTTGTTCCCGCCCAAAGGGATACCTATTACAGAATAGTAAAGGTTTTTAGTTAGTTTTTTTAACAATTTCTGTTATATTTGAAAATTAAGAACACCTTGGGAGGTTTGAAAATGAGAAGAATTTTTGAAGACTTAAAAAGGGCGGTGGAGCTTAATTCTAAGGAAGGTAAGAAAGGTTTCACCCTCATTGAGCTACTCATCGTTATCGCCATCATCGCTATTTTAGCATCTATGGCAATTCCTTCCTATTTGAGGTATCAACAAAAGGCTAAAGTGTCCTCCTATGCGGAACCACACGCAAGGGCATGCCTAATGGACATCGTAACTTACTGTATGGAGCATCCGGGTGTTTCTTTGAATACAACTATTGTAAGCAGTTTTTCTAACTGTAAAGATTTGATACTAACTAACACCGCAAACACTACCACTCCCGAAGGAACCAACTATGTGGTTTTGATAAAAGATAGCGAAAATAAAGCGGATTTGGAAGCTTCCAACAACTATGACTCTATTGCCAATGTTGATATAGATTGTGACGCAAAAGGAAATGCGGTTGAACATAGCAATAACAACCACCCTGTTGATGTCGTTACTTTACTTGTGGATTCCGATGGTAACCAAGTTGGTAACTACTATGCGGAATGTAGTTACACCCCTGGTGAAGGTATAAAATGTCAAGTTACCGACGCTCCTCAAGACTATTAATTTTTTCTTTTTTCCTATTCCAACTCCCTATACCCCATATACACCCTTTGAAGGAAGGTTATCGCGGAACCCACGAGGGTTACAATTAATCCCAACTCCACCCAGCCGGTGACCAAAGAGAAAATAAGAACCGCAAGGCGTTCCGTTCTTTCAAAGAGACCCCCTATGGGTTTCTTTACTCCCAAACCCTCCATACGGGCTTTGGTGTAACTAACCAAGAACCAAAAGAGGATGTTTAAAAGCGCTACGCTAAGCCACAAAAGTTTTTCCGCAAAATAAAGTGCCAACCCCATAAGGGGCAAAAAATCTCCCACCCTATCAAGGGTTGAATCCAAAAGGGCGCCGAACTTGGAAACTTTTTTAGAGGTCCTTGCCAAATGTCCATCTAAAGCGTCGCACAAGGCACCGAATAAAACCAAAATACCCCCCAATAGGAATTTACCGGTTGCCAAGAAGGGAACGGAAAAAGCGCTAAAGACTATCCCAAGCAGGGTAAGTGTATTGGGATTTACCTTTAGCTTACCCAAGTAGGTTACAAAAGGAAGGGTCAGTTGCTCCCAAAGGGGTTTGAGGTTTTTAGTAATTACGCTCACCTCAAAGGTAAATTTTAACGGTTAGCATGTTCTCCAAAAAAAGTAGCGGTTTTTAAAATTCTTTGCTAAAAGGGGATGATAGCAAGGGTTTACTATTCAAAGGTTCCCGTTTTAAAGTTTGCCCTTGAAGATGTAATACGGCAATTGGAGGAAGATATCTTTTATAAGAGTAAGGACTTTGATTTGGCTATAGTTGCATTTTCTCCCGAAGTATACCCTATAGACGGGAGGACGGTGGAAACATTTAATGAGTATTTGGGGAATAAAAAGTGGATTGCTTTTCATTCGGTAACCTCTTTTGCCAATGACAAAACGGTAAAGGAAGCACTGGTTACGCTTTTTTTAAAATTTCACAAAAATGGTGGATTTTCAATTCTAACGGTAAAGGATTTGGATAAAAATTACGAAAAAAGGTTGAACGAAATTGCGGAATATGTGAATTTTTATTCCAAAATAAAGGGAATTAATTTAATGTTTGCCTCCTATTCCGAAGGAAAAATAGGTCTTTTTATTGAGGATTTAAATCCCCTTTTAGAAGGCACGGTGAACATTTTAGGCGGTGTAGCATCGGGATTGATAAATAACGGTGTGATTGCCAATGTTTATACCTCCGAGGGGGAAATAAAAAATGGATTTGCAATTTTAACTTTGAAGAATGTGGAATTTAGTTTCGGATTGGCACACGGGCTTAAAATAGTAGGTCCCATATACAGAATAACAAAGGCAATCAACAACCGCATATACGAGGTAAACGGAGAACCGGTGAGAAACATTATGGAAAAACTTATAAAGGGTCTTCCAAAGGGTGATATGAAAATTTTTTGGTATTCACCTATAGTGATACTTGACGAAAGGGAGGGTATAGTTTCTATTGTTAGGGATTTTAAAAGTTTTCCCGACGACCTTAGTTATGTAGAATTTTGGGGACCCGTAAAGGAGGGGTGGAGTTTCAGGTTTTCCTTTGGACTTAAAGAGGAGCTACTCTATGCGGGAACAAAAGAAGCCTTAAAAGTTCAAAAAAGCTTGGAAAAAGTTGAATTGGGTTTTAACTTTTCCTGCATGGGAAGGCAATATGCTTTGGAGGATTTACACTCCGAGGAAGCCCGCCGTTATGCATCAATATTCAACGCTCCCCTTTTCGGATTCTTTACTTTGGGTGAAATAGCGCCCGACAAATACAGAAAACATTTGAAATTTTATAATCAAACTTCGGTAGTGGTAGGAGTTAGGGAACTATGACAAGGGGTGAACTTAAAATCAGACTTTTGCTGAATATTCTTGAAGAGATTTCGGAAAGATACGACGAAATACTGGAGGAAAACAAAAAGTTGCTTGAAAGACTGCACAAAGAGGCTATTACCGACCAGCTTACGGGACTTTTAAATCGGAAAGCCCTTCTTGAAGAATTGAAAAAGGAGATAGAAAAGATAAAAAGGCACGGTAAGGATAACCTTTGCCTCTGCTTTGTTGATATGGACTTTTTTAAAAAAATAAACGACACCTACGGACATGCGGAAGGAGATAAAGTTTTAAAGGAGTTTGCAAAGATATTGAAAAGTAATGTCCGAGTTTACGATATAGTCGGAAGGTGGGGAGGTGACGAATTTATTTTGGGAATAATAAACTGCGAACATTTTAGCACTACTGATACTAAAGTTTGTAAGAATTGCCCTATTTACGAGCGAATTTCCAAAAATGTTAGGGCTTTGGGGAACAAATACAGCATACCTTTGAATGTTTCTTGCGGAGTTGCAAAAATTCCTTCCGAGGTTAAAGATTTGGAAAAGGCACTTCAATTGGCGGACAAAAGGTTATACACCGCCAAAAGACTTGGTAAGGGCAGGGTTATAGTGGATTAGAAAAGCAAGAGGTAAATTTATACTTGATGATAAGTTTTGAGGAAATTCTTAAGCAAAAGAGGAAGATTTACGAGACCGCGTGGAATACCTTCGTTTATTTGATAAAAAATAAAATAGACCCCTCTCCCGAAAACTACAAAATCTATTACGAAAAGTTTTATCAACAAGAGGAGGAAATGGACAACCCTATAAAGGGAATTTTGAGGAAAACCAATAGAGTTTTAGAGAAAAGTAGCAACTCTTTGGGGGAAGTGGTTGAAAACCTAAAACGGTTGGAGGAGCAAAAAACCCTTCGCAAGTGGTTGGATAGCCTTATTGCCAAACTGGAGAAGGAGAAAATTTCTCTTGAGGAACTTAGGGAGGAAATTAGGAAAATAGAAAACGACCTTGAGGCTGTAAACAGAGATAGGTATATAGACCCCTTAACAGGTGTATGGAATAGGTTAGCCCTTGAGGAGTTTCTTCCAAATTTGCCCAAACTCGCTATGGAAAGGAATGTGGTTGTTGCATTTTTAGACCTAAACAACTTTAAAGGAATAAATGATACTTACGGACATTTAGCGGGTGATGAAGCCTTAAGGCACTTTACCAATTTTGTAAAGGGTAATTTGAAAAGGAAAGATTTCTTTGCCCGATACGGTGGTGACGAATTTATAGCGGTCTTATTTGATATAGACTTGGAAGATGCCAAAAAACTTTTTGAAAATCTAAGGAAGACTATACCACCGGTCAAAATAGGCGACGGTCAAATAAAGGTAGATTTCTGCGTGGGTCTAACGGTTCCCTTTGGCAACGATACCCCCAAAGAAATAATAAAGCGGGCGGATGAGGCGATGTATTTATGTAAAAAAACGAATAGAGTTGAAATAAAACTCAAATAATTTTTCTTGATATTATTTGCAATTTCACAAAATGCGAGGGAAGTTATAAGTTTTTATTTGCGGTGAAGGAGGTTTTCGCGGGTATATTTTCCGAACCTGTTTTGGTTGAGGAAGTTCCCAGCACTCAAGATTGGGTTAAACAAAAGGATTTTCCCCACTTTAAGCCCTTTATAGCCAAAAAGCAAACCAAAGGAAGGGGTAGAAGGGGTAGAAAGTGGTTCTCTCCCCCCGAAGGGGGGCTTTACCTCTCCTTTAAACTGCCCAAAGAATTTTTCGGAAAACGGCGAGAGTTAGCATGTCTGTCGCTTGTTTGCGGGCTTTCCGTTTCCCAAGCGGTGGATACCTACACCTTTTCAAAAATAAAATGGCCCAACGATGTATACATAGGGGAGAAAAAGGTTGCGGGAATCTTAATAGAAACCAATTCCACCGATTTGGTGGTGGGTATAGGGGTAAACCTAAATATGGACAGTTTTCCCCCCGAACTAAGAGAGGTTGCAACTTCCATTTATCTCATAACCCAAAACAGGGTGGATTTCTACGAATTTACAACCTTACTGTTGGAATTTCTTTCGGAAAACATCTTGAGGTTTAGGAGCGAAGGCTTTAAACCCTTTGTGTCCACCATTAACAGAAAACTCCTCTGGAAGGGAAAGAGGGTAGTTGTAGACCAAAGAGAGTGCGGAAAACTTTTGGGAATAAACGAAAAGGGATTGGCGGTGATAAAAACCTGTTACGGGGCTTTAAAGACCTTCCCCTACGGGGATATATCCCTTAGGAGGGGTTAAAATTTCTCTAACTTATGCTACGCTGGGTTTTGGACATTTGGGAGATTGAAGAGCTTAAGAAGAGGTTAATTTATACCCTCGGAATTCTCGTTATATACGCCATAGGAACGCACATACCCCTGCCGGGAATAAATACCCCCGCTTTGGAGGAGTTCTTTAACCAATTCAACCAGAGTATTTTCATGCTCTACAACATCTTTTCGGGTGGAGCCTTGAAAAAGATGACCGTTTTTGCGCTCGGAATTCTACCCTACATAACCGCCTCTATCTTAATGCAACTTTTGACCGCTTCCGTGCCTTATCTGAAGCAACTCCAAACGGAGGAGGGCGATTACGGGAGGTATAAAATTCAGGAATATACCAAATACCTAACCCTTTTTATAGCAACCGTCCAGGCTCTATTTCTAACCGTGTGGCTTCAGAACCAAACCACGCCCGATGGAACCCCTTTGGTGTATTCCACCGGTATAGGTTTTACCCTTCAGACCGTCCTCATTTTGGTTGCGGGTGCAATGTTTGTAACCTGGCTCGGAGAGAGAATATCCAAACACGGCATAGGTAACGGTTCTTCAATCCTGATATTTGCGGGAATAGTTATGGGGTTCCCTTCTATGGTTATACAAATAGTAAACACCTACAAAACGGGTGAAATTTCGGTAATAGACCTCGCGGTGGTTATTATTGCGGTTTTGGCAATTGTAGTTGGAATTGTAATAATCCAAGAAGCGGAGAGGAGAATACCTATCCAATACCCCCAAAGGAACTTAGGTTTCGGAGCGCCTACCGTTTCGTATTTACCCATAAAACTCAATCCCGTTAGCGTTATGCCCATAATTTTTGCCCAAGCAATTTTGGTTATGCCCGCCACTTTTGTGCAACTGTTTCACTTTGAAAGTCTATCTTTCCTCCAAGAGTGGCTCCGATACGACTCTTTGGTCTACAACATCATCTATGTAGCTCTGATAATTTTGTTTACCTATGTTTACGCCTCGGTTATAGTCAATCCCCAAGACATAGCGGAAAATTTAAGGAAGGCGGGTGCTTTTATCCCCGGCGTTCGCCCGGGTAAGGAGACGGAAGAATATTTGGCAACCGTAATAAACCGTCTGCTCTTTGTGGGAGCGCTGTTTCTCTCGGTTATAGCGGTTATTCCCGTAATTATTCAGATTAAAACCCATATTCCCTTTTACTTCGGGGGAACCACTGCCCTTATTACCGTGGGCGTAGCCTTGGATACCCTCCACCGAATAGAGGGGCATTTGGCGATGAAAAGGTACTACAAGTTCCTCTCCAAATAGTATCTTCTTTTTATGTTTAAAACCTTTTTGGTAATAAACCTTTTTATCCTCCTTTTGAGGTTTGTTTATATCTTCGTTACCCCTTTTGACCTATCCCCCGAAGAAGCCCAATATTGGGACTGGTCTCGCCATTTAGATTTGTCCTACTATTTCAAGCCT
>QOAS01000024.1 GCA_003972855.1 Gammaproteobacteria bacterium
AAACCCGAATGGGAAGTGAGAACCAGAAGGGTTGGTGGTGCTACCTACCAAGTTCCCGTAGAAGTTCCCGAAAGAAGACAAATATCTCTTGCCCTTAAGTGGATTGTAGAAGCCGCAAGGGAGCGCTTTATAAGTGACGGTAAGAAAAACAAAATGGAATACAAACTAAAGCAGGAATTAATAGACGCTATAAACGGCAAAGGTGGTGCCATAAAGAGAAAGGAAGAAACCCACCGTATGGCGGAAGCCAACAAAGTTTTCTCCCACTTCAGGTGGTAATTCAATGGATTCCACCTTTTTGTTTCCCCCTTTATCAACCTTAAAAGTTTTATCAAACCAAAATTTAAAACCTTTGGGGAGGTAAAAAATGGCAAGGCAAGTTCCCATAGAGCATCTTAGAAACATAGGTATCGTTGCCCACATTGACGCGGGAAAAACTACTACCACCGAAAGGATTTTGTATTACACCGGAAAAACCTACAAGATTGGAGAGGTTCACGACGGTGCCGCAACTATGGACTGGATGCCCCAAGAGAAAGAGAGGGGTATCACCATAACCGCCGCTACCACCGCAACCTATTGGGATAAAGACGGTATAAGATACCAAATCAACATTATTGATACTCCCGGTCACGTTGACTTTGCGGTTGAAGTTGTCCGTTCTATGAAAGTTCTTGACGGAATTGTATTCATCCTCTCCGCGGTTGAGGGAGTTCAGCCCCAATCCGAAGCAAACTGGAGATGGGCGGACAAATTCGGAAAACCGAGAATCATCTTCATCAACAAAATGGACCGTCTTGGAGCGGACTTCTTCAGGGTTCTTGAAGAGGTTGAAAAGAAACTCACCATAAAGCCGGTTGCAATTCAAATACCGGTGGGAGCGGAAGACAGGTTTGAGGGAGTTATAGACCTCTTTGAAATGAAAGAAATAATCTGGCTGGAAGAAACCCTCGGAGCCAAATACGAATACAGGGAAATAAGACCCGAACTAAGGGAACAGGCGGAAGAATGGCGCGAAAAGATGATAGAGGCTATCGTGGAAACCGATGAAGCCCTAATGGAAAAATACTTAGAGGGAGAAGAGATTTCCAATGAAGAACTCAAAAAGGCTTTGAGAAAGGCAACCATAGAGCGTCAATTGGTTCCCGTATTGTGCGGTTCCGCGTTTAAAAATAAAGGTGTTCAGCCATTGTTGGACGCGGTTGTAGACTACCTACCTTCGCCGATAGACCTACCTCCTATAAAAGGAATTAACCCCAAAACCGGCGAAGAAGTTATTATCAAACCCTTGGACGATGAACCTTTTGTCGCATATGTGTTCAAAATAATGGCGGACCCCTATGCGGGACAACTTACCTATATAAGGGTATTCTCCGGACACGCCAAAGCGGGAACTTATGTTTACAACGCGACCAGGGATAAAAAGGAGAGACTGGCAAGGTTCTACCTGATGCACGCCAACCACAGGTCGGAAGTTCCCGAAGTTAACGCGGGAGATATCGTTGCGGTTGTGGGATTGGACGCCGCAACCGGAGATACCTTGTCCGACGAAAAACACCCCGTAGTTTTAGAAAAATTGGAATTCCCCGAACCCGTTATCTCTATGGCTATAGAACCCAAGACCAAGAAAGACCAAGAGAAACTCTCCGAGGTTCTCAACAAACTTATGAAGGAAGACCCCACCTTTAAGGCAACCGTAGACCCCGAAACCGGACAAACCCTAATCCACGGAATGGGTGAGCTTCACCTTGAAATTATGGTTGACCGTATGAAGAGGGAATACAACATTGACGTGACAATGGGTAAACCCCAAGTTGCCTATAGGGAAACCATTAAAGTTCCCGTTAAAAACGTTGAAGGAAAATACATCAGACAGTCCGGTGGTAGGGGTCAATACGGTCACGTTGTTATAGACCTTGAACCCTTACCCAGAGGTAAAGGATTTGAATTTGAAGACGCAATAGTGGGTGGTATCATTCCCAAAGAGTTCATTCCTTCCGTTGAAAAGGGTATAAGACAAGTCCTTGAAAGCGGAGTTTTGGCGGGTTATCCCATTGTGGACGTTAAGGTTAGACTCCACAACGGTTCTTACCACGAGGTTGACTCTTCCGATATCGCATTCCAAATAGCGGCACAAATAGCGTTTAAAGAAGCCTTCAAAAAAGCCCAACCCGTTCTGCTTGAACCCATAATGGAAGTTGAAGTGGAAGTTCCCGAAGAATACATGGGTGCGGTTATCGGAGACCTCAACTCCAGAAGGGGTAAAATCCTCGGAACCGAGAAAAAAGGACAAATCGTTACCATAAAAGCCCACGTTCCCTTGGCGGAAATGTTCGGATATGCAACCTCCCTAAGGTCTCTAACCCAAGGTAGGGGAACATTCCAAATGACCTTCTCCCACTACGAGGAAGTTCCCAAAAACATCCAAGAGCAAATAATTGGCGAAAGAATGAAGGAAAAACAAGAGTAAATACCTTTTTCCCTTATTCCTTTATCGGTTTTTCCTTATAAAGTAGATAGAACCCTTAAAGCGTCACTATATTTTTAAAACCGATATGGTTAAAAGAAATTTGCTCGGTTTGATATTTTCCCTATCGGTGTTTCCTTTGTTCGGATTTCCTTTCAACCCTCCTTGTGCTACCGCTGGAAAACCCTACGGTATTTATTACATAGAAAGTTTGCCTAAGAAAAAACTAACCCCCCAAGAGATAGAAACCTTGCTGTATATGAGAGAAGAGGAGAAACTGGCAAGGGATGTTTACCTAACCCTCTACCAAAAATGGGGACTTCCCGTATTTAGAAACATAGTCCGTTCGGAGCAAAGACATATGGACATTATGGGTGCTTTAATAAAGAAATACGGACTTGAAGACCCCGTTACCGACAAAATAGGTGTTTTTAAAAACAAACATCTCCAAAGTTTATACACCAAATTGGTAGCCCAAGGTGAAAAATCGGTGGTTGAAGCCCTAAAGGTGGGAGCAACTATAGAAGAAGTGGACATTGAGGACTTAAAAAGGGCTATTGCGGAAACCGACAATGAGGATTTAAAAATTGCCTATGCCAACTTAATGAAAGGTTCAAGAAACCACTTAAGGGCGTTTACTCGGGTTCTCCGCAGGTGGGGTTACCAATACACACCCCAATACCTATCCGCGGAGGAGTATGAAAAGATAATCTCCACCCCTATGGAGAGAGATTTCCGTCCCCAACCTTAGAGGGTTTTTAGTGCGAATAAAACCCTAAAGGAGTAGTTTTTTACCAAATGCGGATTTTTTAAAATTTCAAAAGCGGAGAGGGTTTTATTGGGGTTAAATCCCGTTCCCGTTTTCTTAAAAAATAGGAGAAATTCCTTCCCCCTAAAGGGGATTTCTATTTCCTCGGTAAACCACCTTTGGGGTTTAACCATTTCCAAAATGTCTTCCTCACAAGGGAAGGGAAAACCTATTCCCTCCAAAGAACCCCTGACGGGAACGGAAAAGAAAAACCCCTTTTTGGAAACCCTTAAAAATTCTCCCAAAGCCCTCTTGTAATCGCACCAATGCAGGACAAAGTTTGAAGCTACCCAATCTACCGAACGGTTTTTCAGGGGTAAGTTTTCAATATTGCAGGTAAATGCCCGCCTTACGGCGGGGTTTTCCTTTAAAGAAAGGAAAGATAAATCGCAAACGAAAACCTTATTGCAAATCTCCAAAAGTCTTTCCGTTAAAAGTCCTACCCCCGCGCCGGCGTCTAAAACGATTTCTCCCTTGTTTATAAAACTTCCGAAGTTTTTTAAGAGAATATTTCCCGCTTCCCTTTGGGGGATAGCCCAATTTTTATAACTGGCAAAGGCTTTTGAAAATCTTTTCCCAATCTCTTCGGGTGAAATGTTTCGGGAAGTGTCCACCATCGTAGGTTATAAGTTTCAAAGCGGGGTTTAATTTTAGCATCTTTTTGGCTTCTCTGTAGGGGGTTATGGGGTCTTTCCTCCCGTGGAGGATAACGGTTGGAATATTTAAACCCCTTAGGGGTTCCGATATATCGGTTTGCACAAACTCCTTTAGCAGTTTTACCGCTTTTTCCTCGGAAGGTAGTTCATCTCCGCATATGGATTCTCCCCAAACGGTTTTTCTAAATTCCTTTAACTTCCTTTCAAAGTTTTCCTCCAGCTCCCTAAAAAAACTTTCTATGTATTGTTCTTTCCAAGCCTTTCCGAAGTGGGGGGTTGCACCTATTAAAACCAACCCTTTGGGGGGATTTTTTAAACTTGCCAAAACCGCAATGGTTGCCCCTAAAGACCAACCCACTACTAAGGCGTCCTTATCAATTTTTTCCGCCACCTTTTGGGTTTCCCTTTTTAGGCTTTCTTCCTCAAGGCGGTGGTGAATAACTTTTCCTATTTCCTCCAAAGTTTGGAAGACTTTAGGGCAGAAACCCCAACCGTGAATTGTTAGGACTCTCATCGCAAACGCTTTATAATTTTCTACAAAATGTATTTGCGGTTTTTATTGGGAAGTTTTTTAGCGGGTTCTTTAATAGGAATAATCTCTTGCGGTAGCCCCGCGGAAAGGACTTGTTCGGACGAAAAGGTTGTAAAAACTTTAAAGGCGGGACTTTTCGGGAAGGATTTAATAACCGCACTTATTTTGGGGGAAAAATATATAGAGAAAAAATACGGTTTTTCGGAAGAAGAGCTTAAAAATATCTACAGCGGTTTAAAGAAAATCCGTTCCGAAGAAGAGGCGGTAAACTTTATCAATAATAAATTGGGAGACAAAATAAGATTTTTGGGTTTGACCTTAGCGGAAGATTTTCCTTACAAGAAAAAGACTTACCACTGCAGGGGCATTTTCCGAGTTCTAAACAAGGAAAAGTATTCCATTGAATACAAGGTTAGAGAGGTAAAAACGGGGAAATACGAGGTAAAAATAGAAAGGGTAACCATTTTAGATGCGAAGGTTTTCCATTGAGAGTAGTTCTTTTTCTAACTTTTCCCTGTAAAGGGGAAAGGCGGTTTTATCTTCAACCCAAATGGGGTTTCCCAATTTTATTTTTATCTCCGCAAAGGGAAAGGGAACTAAAAATCTGTCCCAAGTTGGGAGGTGCAAACCTTTAACCTCTATCCTTACGGGGTATATGGGTCTTTTGGAAAACCAACTGGCGTAGAGAATTCCGTCCTTTACCTTGCAACAGGGTCCTTTGGGTCCATCAACGGTAATGGCCACCAAATAACCGTTACCGAGCAGTTTTATTATTTCCCGAAGGGCTTTGGAACCTCCCTTATACCTACCCTCATCGGTTGAGCCTCTGACAACTTTGTAGCCTAACCTTTCCAAAACCTTAGCGATAATTTCCCCGTCCGCGTGCAAGCTTACAACCGTTGCCAATTTTTTCCGATATGCCCCGTAAAGGGTTAAAGGCAAAAGTTCGCCGTGGTAAAGGGCTATAAGGGCGGGTCTATTTCTATCAACCTCGTTCCAAAAGCTGTCGTCAAACCGCAGAGAAAACCTTAGAAGTTTCAAAACTTGTGTTATCGGAAGGTTTAAACCTATCAGTGTTTTTCTCAAATAAGGTCTTACCGCTTTGGGGTCTAAACCCATTTTCTACTCCAAATGTTTAATCATTGCGGTTTCATCGCAGGTGGGAAATTTGGGACAATTTAAACAGTCAGTCCAAACCTTGTGGGGAAGCAAAGTTTTATCTATCTCCTTAAAGCCTAATTTTTTAAAAAACTCAACTTGGTAGGTTAAAACGAAGACCTTTTTTAGTTCCAATTCTTTGGCTTCTTCCAAACACCGGAGGACTAACTTTTTTCCTATACCCCTTCTGTGGACTTCCTTTTTTACAGCCAAACTTCGGATTTCCGCCAAATCTTCCCAAGTAATGTGCAAAGCACAGCACCCCAAAATTTGTCCGTTTCGTTCGTATACCCAAAAGTCCCTAATGTTGTCATACAGATTGTTCAAACTTACGGGTAGAAGTAAACCTTCCTTTGCGTAAAAGTTTATAAGCCCGTGAATGGAAACCGCATCTTTGGGTTTGGCTTTTCTAATCATTCCCTCGGAAGTTTGCATACAAGTTTCATAATTAAAAACGAAAGATTTAAAGTTCCCCGTTGAGGTGGATGATTTTTTTAACCTTTTGGGATTTTTGTTAATCTCACCTTAGTCCCGTAATGGTTAGAATAACGCATTTTGACGTTATGACGTTCAAATGTTTGTATGTTCTGACGTTTAGACGGTGTAATTTGAAACCTTTGGAGGAGTAAGTTAGAAGTTATCAAGTAATGTTTGGTATTTACACAACTTGATGGTTAGTGAAAATTAACTTCACTTGACGAACGG
>QOAS01000101.1 GCA_003972855.1 Gammaproteobacteria bacterium
TTGAGATGGAGTTTTCCACCGTGTCACTCATTTCGTGGAGGAGTTTTTTTAACTCCCCCAGTTCCTTTTCAAGTCTTCTCTGCATAAAGAATACTCAATACTTGCTACCGCAAACGTAAACAACCCCTTCTTTTCCAACCCTTGCCCAATGGCGCGTTCCCGCGGGGACTTCCATTTTATCTCCCGCCTTAAGTAGGAAATTTCCTTTCTCTGTTCCTATTAGGATTTCCCCTTTTAGCACCCACCTAACTTCGTTATAAGGGTGGGTATGCCAATCGTAGAAGGTTTCGGGAGGGTCACTCCAAATGTAGAGGTCTTTATAACCCAACTCCGTAAGTATTTTGAAAACCTCACTTTTATCGGTTATTCCCGTTTTTTCCACCAAAGCCATCGCTTATATTTAAGTTAAACGAGACGCGTGGAGGTAAAAAATGGTTTTGTCCCTTAATATAGGTTCGGTTGGTCCCACCGATGAAAAGCAAAACAAAGTTTGGGACGTAATAATAGTCGGCGGGGGTCCCGCGGGTGTAAGCGCAGCACTTTATACCGCCAGAGGTAATTTGGATACCCTCGTTCTCTACCGCGCGGAAGCGGATGGGGCTTTGGGAATTACCTCCAATATAGAGAACTATCCCGGAGTTCCCGGTCCCATTAGCGGTTACGAGCTTTTAAAACTTATGAGGAAACAGGCGAAAAGTTTTGGAGCGGAATTTGAAAAGGCGACGGTAATAGGAGCCAACCTAAAGAGTGACGTAAAGGAAATTTACACCGAAGATGGAAGGGTTTACAAAGGGAAAACCGTTTTAATAGCAACCGGTGCCTTAGAAAGGAGTTCCAAAATACCCGGAGAGGATAAGTTTTTGGGAAGGGGGGTTTCCTATTGCGCCATATGCGACGCCCACTTTTACCAAGGTAAGCCGGTAATAGTTGTGGGCGATAGCGAATACGCGTTGGAAGAAGCGGAACTCCTTTCAAGGTTTGCCTCTAAAGTAACTTTGGTAGTTCCCACCAAACGCATAAAGGCTCCTTCGGAAATGGTCCGCCAAATGGAAACTAAAGAAAACGTGGAAATTCTTTTGGGCAGAAGACCCTTGGAAATTGTCGGAAAAGATTCGGTAGAAGGGCTTAAGGTAAAATGCCCTTCGGGAGACGAAAGGGTTATTCCCTCCGAGGGGGTATTCGTATTTTTGGGCGGAAGTAAGCCCTCGGTAAACTGGCTAATGGGTCAGGTGGAACTCAACGAGAAAGGCGGAATTAAGGTTAATCCCGAAACTATGGAAACTTCCGTCCCCGGTGTTTTTGCGGCGGGAGACGTGCTGGGACAGAGATACAAACAGGCGGTTATAGCGGCGGCACAAGGGGTTATAGCGGCTCTCAATATAGACAAGTTCTTAAACAAAAGGGGAGACGTAAAAATCCAATGGTAGTCCTACCCTTTGAAAATAAGTAGAGCTATCGCAAATCCCAATAGGAAGCCCGTTACAAAGAAAAGGGCGTTCACAATA
This sequence comes from Gammaproteobacteria bacterium, assembly GCA_003972855.1. Taxonomy (GTDB): domain Bacteria; phylum Aquificota; class Aquificia; order Aquificales; family QOAS01; genus QOAS01. Next base: position 1,506 of record QOAS01000101.1, read on the forward strand.
ATGAAATCGGTTTGCTTTATCTTTTCAATTTTTTTCAAGTAGCGACTTATTAGCTCGGTTAAATAGGTTACATCTTCATCAATTTCCTCAATCCTTTTACTATTGGAGTCCACCCTTTTCTTGATATCTTCAAGATTTGTTAGAATTTGACCAACTCTTCCTTTGGGGAACGGTTGTTCATAGGAAATGAGAAATTATAAAGGATAGAAAGGGTTGCTCTTTAGGGAGTTTTAAGCTATTTCTTCCGCCAAGACCCTAAGTAGGGACAGAATTTGTTTCCTCACTTTTTCGGAACTTATACTTTTGTAGTAGGTATTAAGCAAAGCCAATTCACTTTCCGGCACTTTATCGTGGTTGTTATCAAACTCTTTGAGGAAGTAATCCAAGGAAACTTCCAGAGCTTCCGCAATTCTAATTAGCCTATCAACGGGTATCTTGGATTTTCCCTTTTCGTAGTTTTGAATTTGCTGATAGGTAACACCAACATATTTTGCCAAGTCCTTTTGAGAAAATCCCTTCGTAAGTCTCAATTTTCTAATTTTTTCCCCTATTTGTCTGTAAATGTCCATTGTTTCCAGTTGTTGCATAAGAGAACAATAAATATAAAAGGAAAAAATAACATATGATTTTTTTTGAAAAATCTAACTTAAATTTCTATTTCCGCGTGACGGGCGGCGTGGCACTGAATATTTACCGCTACCGGCAGGGAGGCTATGTGACAGGGGTACATTTCAACCTTTACGTCCACTGCGGTAACTTTTCCACCGAAACCCATGGGACCCCAACCTATTTTGTTTATCTCGTTTAAAAGCTCTTCCTCCACCTTGGCTATAAGGGGATTTTCGTGCCTTTTTCCAACGGGACGCAAAAGAGCCTTTTTCGCCAAATAAGCGCAGTATTCAAAGTTACCGCCTATTCCAACTCCTACAACAAAGGGTGGACAGGCGTTGGGACCCGCTAACTTAACCGTCTCCAAAACAAATTTTTTAACTCCTTCCCAACCGTCCGCGGGTTTTAACATTGCCAAACGGGAGGTATTTTCCGAACCGCCTCCCTTGGGAGCGGCGATTATCTTAATCTTATCGCCGGGGACTATCTCGTAGTGAATTACCGGAGGGGTGTTATCTCCCGTATTTTTCCTTTCAAAGACGGGGTCCCAAACCATGGAAGACCTCAAGTAACCCTCCTTGTAAGCCCGACGAACGCCCTCTTCTATGGCTTTGTTTAAATCTCCTCCTACAATCCTTACATCCTGTCCTATTTGAACGAAAACAACCGCCACCCCGGTATCCTGACAATAGGCAACCCTTTCGCTTTTGGCAACCTGGGCGTTTTGCAATATGAGATTTAAAACTTCCTTACCCGCGGAGCTTTCTTCTTTTTCCAAAGCCTTCTTGTAGGCTTCCTCAACATCTTTTGGAAGTTCGTAGTTGGCTTTTAAAAAGAGGTTTTTAACAGCTTCGGTAATTTCCTTTACATGAATTTCGCGCATAGGGTAATAACAATATTTCAATTACCTCCCGAGGAGCCGAATTTTTGAAAGTCTTCCGGTTTTAGGTTTTCAAGCCACCTTTTAATCTCCTCATCGGTTAGTTCGTCTATTTTTTCCTTTTTATTTTTTTCTTCCGAGGTTTCGGGTTGATGTTTATCCGCGGGTGGTGATATGTCCTCAATTAACACTTTTGATTGCTCCATAACATGGGGAGCTACGTAAATCGGCGCACCCGTTCGGAGGGCTATATTTATGGCATCCGAAGGTCGGGAATCAACTTTTTTAACCTCACCAAAGGGTGTTTTCAAGTATATGGTTGCGTAATAAGTTCCCTCTTTCAGGTCGGTAATTTCAACCTTCTCCACTTGGGCACCCAAATTTTTCAGAAGTTCCTTTACAAGTTCGTAGGTTAAAGGTCTTTCAAAGGAAAGGTTGTTTAAAACCATCATTATTCCCGACGCCTCGGGGTGACCTATCCATATGGGTAAAACCTCCTTGGGATTTTCTTTATTCCTCAAAACCACAATGGGTGATTGATTTATCGGGTCTATGGCTATACCCCAAACCTCAACCTCATACATGGCGATATAAATTAAACCTATAACCCGAGGAGGTTATGAAGGGGGAAAGAAAATTAACCTTTGTAGTTTTCTATTCCTTTTTTAACCTCTTTTAGAGCTTCTTCTCTGCCTTTGAATTCCTTAACCTTAACCCATTTGCCGGGTTCAAGTTCCTTATACCTTTCAAAGAAGTGTTTTATTTTGTTTAAAACCGCGGGAGGTAGGTCGGAAACCTCCCTGATATCTTTGTAGGTGGGGTCTATTTTCTCGTGGGGAACCGCTATAACTTTTGCGTCCACACCGCTTTCGTCTTCCATCTCAAGCATTCCGATAACGCGCGCCCTTAAAACGCTTCCGGGAACAACACTCCATTCGCTAATTACCAAAACATCCACGGGGTCTCCGTCGTCCGCCAAGGTATTGGGAATAAAACCGTAGTTGAAGGGATAGTGCATGGCGGTATAGAGAACCCTATCAACGAAAACCGCCCCACTCTCCTTGTCAAGCTCGTATTTAATGGGGCTTCCTTTGGGAATCTCTACGATAACGTAAACATCTTCGGGGGGATTTTTCCCCGCAGGTATCTTTTTAATGTCCATAAATAGAAACACTATAGCGGAGAATTTTTTCCTATGAACCCCATTTTGGTGGACAAACTTTTAAAAGAATACCTCTTGGAGGACATAGGAAGGGTAGACCTCTCCGCGGAAGGGGTGTTCAGGGGCGAAAGGGTTACCGCGGTTATCGTAGCCAAGGAAGAAGGGATTTTGGCGGGTCTTCCCTTTGCGTCAAGGGTTTTCCGACTTTTGGGAGGCGATATAGAGATAAAACCCCTCAAAAGGGAAGGAGAGAGATTTAAAGAAGGGGAAACCATTTTGGTTATTAGCGGAAATGCGAAAACGATACTTATGGGGGAGAGGCTTGCCCTTAATATCCTCCAAAGGCTTAGCGGAATAGCGACCAAAACCGCAAGGTTGGTTGAAAAGATAAAAGACCTTCCTGTGAAACTTTTGGATACTCGGAAAACCACTCCCGGTTTTAGGCTCTTTGAAAAATACGCGGTAAAGGTTGGGGGAGGGGAAAACCACCGCTTTGCCCTTTACGACATGGTGATGATAAAGGACAACCACATAAAGGTTGCGGGAAGTATAAAGGAGGCGGTAAACAGGGTTAGACAAATCATTCCCCCCTTTTACAAGGTTGAAGTGGAAGTTTCTAACTTTGAAGAGTTGGAGGAGGTTTTGGGACTACCCGTGGATATCGTAATGCTTGACAACTTTACCCCCGAGCAGGCACGCCAAGCGGTTTCCCTTATAAGGGCTAAAAACCCCTCTTTGGAAATAGAAATTTCGGGAGGAATAAACGAAGATAACGTAAGGGACTTTGCCCTTGCAGGTGCAGATTACCTATCCTCGGGGTCTGTAATCCACTCCGCCCGCTGGTTGGATTTGTCCCTAAAGGTTGTTTAAGTTCCTTTTTTAATACTTACCTTTAAATGTGCGGAATTTTCGGGGTTTGGAATTCACAGGAAGCACCGCTTCATACCTATTGGGGACTTTACACACTCCAACACCGCGGACAGGAAAGTGCGGGAATTTGCTCCACCGACGGCAAAGAATTCTTTTTGGTTAAGAAGCAGGGGTTGGTTTTGGAAGCCCTCCGTCAGGAGGACTTAAAAAAACTTAAAGGCAATTCCGCCATAGGTCACGTAAGGTATTCAACCGCGGGAGATATCGGAGGAACCAACGCCCAACCTATATTGGCGGAAACCTCCAAGGGAACTTTTGCCTTGGTTCACAACGGAAACCTAACCAACTACAAAATATTGAGGCGGAATTTAGCCGAAAAAGGGGCGGTCTTTAAATATACCTCCGATACGGAGGTTTTCGTTCACCTTATAGACCAATCGGAGGGATGGATTCCCGAAGGGCTAAAACTCCACCCCAACGATGAGGACTTTTTACCCTATCTCTTTGACGCACTAAAGAAGGTGGAAGGCGCTTACAGTCTCCTAATTTTGTTAAAGGACAAACTTATTGCGGTGAGAGACCCCTTGGGTTTCCGCCCGCTGGAAATCGGTAGAAGGGGAGAAAGTTGGTTTTTCTCCTCCGAAAGCGTTGGATTTGACATAGTGGGGGCGGAATTTCAAAGGGAGCTAAAGGCGGGAGAGGTTTTGGTAGTTGATAAAGAGGGACTGAGGAGTTATTTCCCCTTCGGGGATTTTTCCGCCCGCAGGGCGGCTTGTATCTTTGAATTCATATACTTTGCCAGACCCGACAGTTACATATTCGGCGACTGGGTTTACGAAGTTAGGAAGCGCCTCGGTCGGCAGTTGGCGAAGGAAGTCGGTTCAAAGCTTGAGGTGGATGTCGTCGTTCCCGTTCCCGACAGCGGTATAGTTCCCGCCATAGGTTTCTGCGAAGAGAGCGGACTTCCCTTGGAACTCGGTCTAATAAGAAACCACTATGTCGGTAGAAGTTTTATCCAACCGACGCAGGAGCTTAGGGATTTGAAAGTCCTAATGAAGTTATAACATATGGATTAACTAATCCTTCTCTTATAAAAGAATTACAATCTATGGATAGTTGTCTCAAATTTGTTAAGAATTGGTCAGAAATTCCATCCGGTTTTCGGACACACCCATTGAACAAGTGCCGTTCGTAAGTTTCGTATTTGTTTCGGCGTACAATAATCATCAAACTTTTTAATTAATGGTGCGATTTTCCCGTATTCATTTTCTTCAAATACAAATGTATTAGAAAG
>QOAS01000083.1 GCA_003972855.1 Gammaproteobacteria bacterium
GTTTTTGTCAAATTAAAATTTGTTTCTTGACATAAAAAGTTGAGTTGGACACACTAAAGGGTAAATGAGATTTTAGTTTAAAGACTTTCTCGGGTTTTGTGGAGAATATATAACCTCCGAATGGAAAGGAGTCCCATTCCCCGCGGGGTTTTAATCCGTAGGAAGTTGTTTAACTACCTATTTCTCTCCCTAAACTGGTTGGCGGTTCTTGTAGGACTTTCGGTGTTGTTCTGGATTTTGGGATATCTGACCGTAAAGGGAATTCAGGGACTTAGCCTAAGTCTGTTTACCCAAGTGGGGGGAGACCCTTCGGGTGGGGGATTGCTCCACGCCTTTGTGGGACACTTTATTATCTCCACCCTAACGGTGCTTATAGGTGTCCCATTGGGAATCCTTATAGGAATTTACTTGGCGGAATACGCCCGTTATTCCCGCTGGGGAAGGCTACTAAGTGACATTAGCGACATAATGCTCGCGTCACCCTCTATAGTTATCGGTGTATTCGTTTACATTGTCTTGGTAAAGCCTTTAGGAACATTCAACGCTTTGGCGGGAGCGGTCTCGCTGGCTATTCTGATGATACCCGTAATTTTGAAGACTACAGAGAATATGCTTCACTTAGTCCCCGATGCCCTTCGGGAAGCGGCAATAGCCTTGGGAGCGCCCAAGTGGAGGGTTATCTTGCAGGTGGTTTTACCTTCCGCCAAGTTCGGAATACTTACGGGTGTGGTTCTCGGAATAGCCCGTATTATCGGTGAAACCGCACCGCTTTTGTTTACCTCCTTCAACAACAACTTCCTAAATTTGGATATTTTCAAACCGATGGCTTCCTTGACGGTAACCATTTACCAATACGCCCTTTCTCCCTTTCCCAATTGGCAAAAGCAGGCTTTCGCCGCGGCTCTCATACTTACCCTTTTGGTATTATTGGCAACCCTTTTGGCGAAATTTGTAATAGCCAAACGCTACAAGGTTTGAAGTTTCTCCTTATACCACTTGTAGAGTCTCTTTTCCCCTTCCTCCAAAGCGGACATGAGCTTGCGAAATTGGTTAAACTCTTCGGGTGTCGCCTTTCCTTCCTTTATTTTCATCTCCAACTGAAGGAGTTTTTTAAAGGTTTCCTCCAAAAGGGGTTTTTCAACCGAAAGCATCTCCACCGCGAGGGAAAACCTTTTTTCCAAACCCAAGGTGTCTATCTGAAAGAGCCACTCGGGGAGTTTATCCTTGGTCTCCCCCTTTAAGATTTTTTCCGCCAATTCCCTCGCTTTGGGAGAGAGTTTAAACTCCTCCAAATTTAGGTCGGGTGAAAGGTATAAAAGCCCTAAAAGGAAGTCCACCTCCCATTTGCTAAGCTCGGGTGGAGGTTCTATTTTTCTAACCGCAACGGTTTTGGTTTTCCCAAAGGGATTTAACCCCGTTTGGTCTCTGAAGTCTTTAACCCAAAGTTCCCTCCTAATGGGGTCGGAAATTTCGCTTACTATCTCCTTAAAGAGTCTCAAATATGCCTCCTTCTTTTCGGGAGTAGCTTTTTTTACCGACTCTATTAGGAGGTTTTTGAGGGGTTTGGCGGAAGACAACAGGTTTCTTAAAGCCTTAACCCCGTTGTGCAAAATGAAACTATCGGGGTCTTCCCCCGCGGGTAAGAACGCCACCCAAACCTCTACGGGGAACTTCAAAAGCTCCTTAGAGGCGTTTAAAACAGCCCTCCTTCCCGCGGTGTCCCCGTCAAAGAGAAGCACCACCTTGGGGGTAAGTTTTGAGATAACCCTCGCGTGGTGCGGAGTTAAAGCGGTTCCCAAAGGTGCAACGCTATTTCCCAATCCCACCGAGTGGAGCCGAATTACATCAAAGTAACCCTCCGCGATTATTAAAAAATCCCTATCCCTTAGGTAGTTTTTCGCCCTCTCTATACCGTAGAGGGTTCTATCCTTTTGAAAAACTTCGCTGGAGGGGGAGTTTTTGTATTTGGGTTTTTGCTCCTCCGAGAGGCTCCTTCCCCCAAACCCCACAATTTTTGACAAAAGATTTCTAACGGGGATGGTTATCCTTTGGTGGAAAAAGTCCCTATATCTACCGTAGGGGGTTAAGACAAAATGCTTTAACTCCAAAAGTTCCTCAAAAATCCCCTCCCTCTTTGCGAATTCTACGCTTTTAAAACCGTCACCCGCGTAGCCGAGGTTAAAATCCTGAACGACCTCCGCGGGGAGTTTTCTGACTTTCAATAAAAACTCCTTGGCGGTTGGGGAGTTTTTAAGCTCTTCCCCGTAAAAACGGGCGATTTTCCCGAGGGCGGAATGAAAACGCTCCTCCTTTTCGCCTTCCCCGAAATCTACGTCCAAGTTGTAACGCTGGGCTAAAAGTTTTGCCGCCTCCAAATAAGAAATACCTTCATATTCGGAAACGAACTTAATAACATCTCCACCTTTCCCGCATCCGAAACACTTCCAAATTTGGCGGGAAGGCGAGACATAAAAGGAAGGGGTATCGTCGGGGTGAAAGGGACAATTGGTGGAGTAGGAATTTCCCACCCTCTTTAGGTGCAAATACTCGGATATAACCTCTACTATGTCAAGTCTTTGCCTTATCTCCTCAAAAACCGACATGGAGAGTTCAATATTTAAAATCTTTTCCGAGGTAACGCTTCCTCACCTCGGGGTGTCTTGCTACCTCCTCGGGGGTTCCTTCCGTTAGCAATCTTCCCTCGTCTAACACATAAACCCAATCCGCCAACTTAAAAACCTTTTCCGCCTTGTGGTCGGTGATGATAATACCTATGGGGTGTTTGAAGGTATAAGTTTGTATTCTCTTTATGAGTAGGATTATTTCTTCAACATGAAGGGGGTCTACTCCCGCAAAAGGTTCGTCCAAAAGGAGGTATTGGGGAGTTTTTAAAAAAACCCTTGCGATTTCCAGTCTCCTCTTTTCTCCCCCCGAAAGGAATTTTACCTTCCTGTCCTTTAAATGGTAGAGGTTGAAATCCCTCAAAAGTTCCTCCGTTAGTTCTTCCCCCTTTTCTCTGCTGTATAAAAGTTCCGCAAACATGAAGATATTTTCAAACACCGTAAGGTCGTAAAATAGGGAATGCTCCTGCGGTAGGAAAGCCAATCCCTTTTCCGCCCTCTTGTAGGGGGGAAGGTCGGTAATATCCTCTCCGTTGAAAAGGATTCTTCCCTCATCGGGTTTTTCAAAGCCTATTAAACACCTAAAGGTGGTAGTTTTTCCCGCTCCGTTGGGACCCAAAAGTCCCACCGTTTGCCCCCTTTCCACCCTTAGGCTTATCCCCTTTAAAATCTCCTTACCCTTACCGAACTTCCTTAAATTTTTAACCTCCAGCATCGTAGAAACCCGCTTTTCTAAAAGCTTTTCTTATACCCCTAATGGCTTGCTTAATTCTCATCTCGTTTTCCACCAGTGCGAAGCGAACCCAACCTTCCCCGTTTTTGCCAAATCCTATACCCGGAGAAACCGCTACCCCCGCCTCGTAAAGGAGGAATTTGGAAAATTCCAAGGAGTCCATACCCTTTACCTTTGTAAAGTATTCGGGAATTTTTGCCCATACAAACATGGTAGCCTTCGGTTTTTTAACCTTCCAACCCACCCTGTTTAGTCCCTCTACGAGATGGTTTCTCCTCTTTTCGTAGACCTTTGCTATATTCCTTATTACGGAATAATCGCTTTCAAGAGCAACAATTGAAGCCACCTGTATGGGGGTAAACACTCCGTAGTCCAAGTAACTTTTTAACCTCCGTAGGTTTCTAATTAGAATTTCGTTTCCCACCGCAAAGGCTACCCGCCACCCCGCCATGGAAAAACTTTTGGATAGGGAATAAAGCTCTACCGCAACCTCTTTTGCCCCCTCAACCTCCAAAATGGAGGGCGGAACATAATCATCAAAGTAAATGTCCGCATAGGCGTTGTCGTGAACTACCCAAAGTTCATTCTTTTTGGCAAACTTTACCACCTCTTTAAAGAAGTCCAAAGATACGGTAACCGTGGTGGGGTTGTGGGGAAAACTTATAACCAAAACCTTGGGGTTGGGCATTGTGGAGTTGTAAACCTCGTAAAGTCTTCTTAAAAACTCCTCTTGGAACTCTTCCCCTTCCAACTCCATGGGAAGGGGTAAAGCCCTAACTTCCGCTCCCACAATAATCGGCGCGTAATAGTGTATCGGATAGGTTGGGGTTGGAACTATGGCGGTTTCTCCCGCGGAAAGCATAGCCAACATTAAGTGGGAGTAACCTTCCTTAGCCCCTATCGTGAGTATAACTTCCTCTTCGGGGTCAAGCTCTACCCCAAAGCGGTTTTTGTAAAAGTTGGCAACCGCCTTTCGGAGTCTCGGAATTCCGCGGGAGGACGAATACCCGTGAACGTGTTTTTTTCGGGCAACCTCACAAAGTTTTTCCACCACGAACTGGGGTGGAGGTATATCGGGGTTACCCATTCCAAAATCTACGATGTCCTTCCCTTCCTTCCTCAATTGGTATTTAATTCTGTTTACATGCTCAAAAACATATTCGGGCAAACGCCTAATTCTCGGAAACTCAAAATGTTGCTTTTCCATTGCTTGCGGTAAAAGAAAAGATTATTACAAATACGCGGAATTAATTTTTTAATCCTTAGTGATGGAATTAAAGGAAAAACTTCAAAGGGTTGGAAAATACGAATATGTCCTCCAGAAGCGGACGGTATATCCCGACCAAAGGGAGGTTAAATTTTTCCTAAACGAAACCCTTTACGGGCTTTTGGAAGAAAGCGCGGTGCTTCAGGCGGTAAATGCCTCCAGACTGCCCGGGGTGGTTGAACCCGTCGTAGTTATGCCCGACGTTCACGTGGGCTACGGATTTCCCATAGGCGGTGTAATGGCTACCGACCCCGCGGAAGGCGGGATTATATCTCCCGGTGCAATTGGATACGACATAAATTGCCTTCCCGAAGGGACGCCGATATTGACCCCTTACGGCTACACCGTAGAGGTTGAAAGGGTAAGCAGGCAATCCCTTTTGGGTGGCGATAGAGAAAAAGGGAAACTAAAGGAAGTCAAGCCCGTTTTGAAGTTCCAAAAGAAGGTTAAAAAACTTCTCAAAATAAGAACCGATTTAGGCTACGAGATACGCTTGACGGAAGACCACCCCATTTTTACCGATAGGGGGACTAAAAGTGCCAAAAACCTCAAAGTGGGCGATAAAGTCCCCGTTTATCCCTTTAAAGGTGTGCCTTACGAGGAACCCGAGGAGTTTACAATTTTAGAAACCGTCGGTGACGAAAAACTGGATAAAGAACTCCGAAAGAGGGAACTTTTACCATTAACCTCTAAAAGTGAGAAATTGCCTATCGTTTTAAAACTGCTGGGGTATCTGACGGGAGATGGACATTTAAGCGAAGACAAGGTTTCCTTCTACGGTTCATCCGAAGGTTTGAAACTCCTTAAGAGGGACATAGAAAAACTCGGTTTTACGACTTGCCAAACCGAAAATTGGGTTTATGTAAGCTCCAAATCCTTAGCCCGGTTTTTTGAAAAACTTGGCGCTCCAAAAGGAAACAAGACGAAAAAAACTTTCGGAGTTCCCGAATGGCTCTTTAAACTCCCTAAATGGTTGAAACGGCTCTATTTGGCTTCCCTCTTCGGTGCCAAGATGAACAAAGTCTATTCCCCCAACGGGAAGACTTTTTCCAACCTAACCTTTTCGGTAAGCAAAAAACCCGAACATTCCGAAAGCGGTTTGAAATTTGTAAACGACCTTAAAAGGTTACTTGAGGAATTTGGAATCAAAACCTCTAAGGTTGAAAGTTTCAAAGATGGAAAATCGGTGAGGTTTAGGTTTCATATAACCTCCGAGGGTGAAATTTTGAAATTCCTTGAAAGGGTGGGTTACGAATATGCACCCGAAAGGAAGAAATTGGGTCTTTATGCGGTTGCCTATATAAGGAAGAAGCTATTTGAAAGGGAAAACAGCCAAGGAAAGGTTTGGGAGGCAAAACTCCCAAAGGTTTCGGGAATGTCGGTATCCGAAATTGCGTTAGCTCTGAAGGTAAATCGTTGTTTTGTGGAAAGGTCTATTTACGAAAATCGCGGAAGTGTGAGAATTGGAAAAGATTTCCCCTCCTTTGATGAATGGATAAAGAAAAACACTTTTGGGGATTTTGTATTTGCAACCGTTGTGGAAATTGAGGAAGAACCCTACGAAGGTTGGGTTTACGACTTTACCGTTTCCCAAAAGGAGCATAACTTTA
>QOAS01000127.1 GCA_003972855.1 Gammaproteobacteria bacterium
GTTACCAGCTAAATCATACAAACCAAATTCGTTAGACGGAAACGATCCTACGGGAGCGGTTTTTGCATACCCATCGTCATAATAAAAAAGGGTTCGATCTCGGCGCATATCCACGGCCAGAGCCGCAGTTTTATCCGCCAAGTTTCCCACTTTAAATCCAGCTTTCTCTGGTGGCCAAGATACCCCCCACGGAAATAAATCAACCTGACGCAATTCTCGTTCAGAAGGCAACTGGCCAGGATTTTCCTCCAATCCTGCCACAAAACTCCATTCCCAATCCGTCAATAACCGGTAGGAATCTTCGTTGGAAATCCGCTCTTGTTTCCGTTCTCGCTCAGTCAACCACTTGCAAAAATCTTTGGCGTCTTGGCGAGATACTTTCACTACGGGATGATTTTTTCCCTGCTTAAAACCAGGAGGTTTGGGTGGTTTCACCTTTGCGCTTTTAACATAGGCCTCATAATCCGAAACACGAGTTTCCCATTCAGAAACCATCAAATTTTTCTTCACGGGAACAAAGCGCATCCCGAGACTATTCTGCCACTTTTTACCAAAGACCACGCTATTGTTCCGCTGCAATTCAACGTTGATGTCACGTTGATCGTAATCCTTAAGCTTTATCTGCTGCGTCGAACGCCTAAATCCCTCCAAGGAAAGAGTTAACTCAAGCTCACCTGGTTTCACATTTTCTAATGAAAACGGAGTAACCCCTCTGTAAACGCCATTGATAAACACACTTGCACCTTCAGGAGACGAATGAATCGCCAAATGCGCAAACGCTATATTTTTTACAACGCAGTGAAAAGGTCGTAGAGATTCATCTTTGGCGCGTTTGTATTGCTCTTGGGTTAAAGTTCCCAAGTTTCTTGCCAATTTACCCAACCTTAAAAGGGCGTTGTCTTGTCTAAGGTGCAACCTCCACTCCGCACGGGAGGTAAACAGCCTATAAGGTTCGGTAACACCTTTGGTGGTAAGGTCGTCCACCATAACCCCTATGTAGCTCTCGTCCCTTCTCAAAACTATGGGAGGTTTACCGAAAGCCTTTAAAGTTGCATTTATTCCCGCCAATATACCCTGTCCCGCCGCCTCCTCATATCCGGTTGTCCCGTTGAAGTTACCCGCGTGGAATAAACCCTTAACCCTTTTGGTTTCCAAAGTGGGGTATAACTCCCTCGGGTCTACTATGTCGTATTCAATCGCGTAGGCGGGTCTTATAAGCCTTACATTTTCCAACCCCGGAATGGAGCGATACATTTCCCATTGCACCTCTTCGGGTAGGGAGGTTGAAAGTCCGTTGGGGTAGATTTCTATGGTGTCCCACCCCTCGGGTTCCAAAAATACTTGGTGACGCTCCTTATCGGGGAATTTCACTATTTTGTCCTCTATGGAGGGGCAATATCGGGGACCCACACCCTTTATCAGTCCACCGTAAAGGGCGGTTCGGTGGAGGTTTTTCCTTATTATCTCGTGGGTTTTAGGGGTTGTGTAGGTAATCCAACAAGGCATTTGCTCTTTGCCTTTGGGAAACCAATAGCTTCCTTTGGGTTCCGTCCAAAAGCTGAATTTGGGCGGAGGGTCGTCCCCCGGTGCTATTTCCAAAAAGGAAAAATCTATGGTTCTCTTATCCAAACGGGCGGGCGTTCCCGTTTTGAAACGAACGAGGGGAAAACCCAACCGCTTGTAAAATTGCTCCAACCCGTTGGCGGGGGGTTCCCACATTCTACCCGCGGGCAGAACCTTGTCGCCTATAAAGATTTTCCCGTTTAAGAAAGTTCCCGTCGCGACAACAACCGTTTTTGTAGGTATCTCCAAACCTAATTTGGTCTTTACCGCCACAACCTCGTTTTTGTCGTTTAGAACTATGTCCACAACCTCGTCTTGGTGTATCCAAAGGTTTTCTTGCTGTTCCAAAACCCTTTTCATATAGGAGCGGTAGAGTTTTTTATCCGCCTGCGCTCGGGGAGACCATACCGCCTTTCCCTTTTTGGTGTTTAGCATTTTGAACTGAATACCCGTTTGGTCTATAGCCTTTGCCATCTCCCCGCCGAGGACGTCAATTTCTCTAACCACGATACCTTTAGCCACACCCCCTATGGAGGGGTTACACGGCATCTGTCCTATAAAGTCCGCATTTATGGTGAAAACCACAACCTTTGCACCCATTCGGGCGGAAATCAGAGCCGCCTCTATCCCCGCGTGTCCCGCCCCTATTACCGCCACGTCAAAGGTTTCGGGATACCGAGAAAGTCCCCCTCCGAGGGTAAAGTCGGGTTTCTCCTTAACCATTTTTGTTTCCCCTTAAAAATATTTCTTTGTAGGATTTCTCCGCCAAGCGGTTGGCAAGCCTTATAGCGTTTATGGTAGCCAAAGGGTTGCAAATACCTTTCCAAGCTATGTCAAAGGCTGTCCCGTGGTCGGGCGAAGTTCGGGGAACGGGAAGCCCCAAAGTTAGGTTTACCCCCCTATCAAACGCCAAAAGTTTAAAGGGAATAAGCCCTTGGTCGTGATACATTGCGAGGAAAACATCAAACCTATCCCTAAGGAGGAAGGCGGTATCGGGAACCAAAGGACCTTCGCAGTCTATACCTTCTCTCTTTACGGTCTCTATTGCGGGTTTGATAATTTCTTCCTCTTCGGTTCCCAAAATACCTCCTTCACCCGCGTGGGGGTTTAGTCCCAAAACCCCTATTTTGGGTTTTTTGTTCCAAAACCTTATAAACTCTCGGTGGATGAGCCGTAGTTTCTCTACCACCGAGGTTGGACTTAGCGATTTGGCAACCTCCTTGAGGGGAATGTGGATAGTCTGAAGAACCACCTTTAGGTCTTCGGAGTAAAACATCATCGCAAACTTTTCGGTTTTCTGAAAAAAGGCTACAAACTCCGTTTGTCCGGGAAAGGAAAACTTACCCCCCTTTTTAGCCCAATATTTGCTTATGGGCAGGGTTACTATGGCGTCTATTTCACCCCTAAGGACATCCGCGGACATTCTACCCAAGTAGGTTACCGCTATAAAACCCGCACCCTCGGAGGGTTTTATTCCCAAAACACCCTTTACACGGTTTAGACTTATCAGGTAAACCCCCGGAGTTTTTACCTCCGAAATGTCCCTAATAGGTTTGTATTCAAAATTCGGGTTAAACCTCTCTTTGGCAAACCTTAAAACCGCCTCTTCCCCGTAGAGGATATAGGCTTTGTCTTCTTCCAAAGCGGGAAGGGCTTTTACCATACACTCGTAAGAAATCCCCGCGGGGTCTCCCAAAGAAATGGCTATCTTCCTCACCTTGTTTTATGATAAAAAAAGCGCGGGAGGTTTTTGCGGGGGTTTATTTAAAAGAAATAAGGCTTTTTTATAAACCTCTTCAGGCTTTACCGCTTGCGTGCATTCCATAGAGGAGACTTTGCACACCTTGGGATTGGGCTTGCAGGGGTGACACTTTAAACCTTTGGGTTGAAGGTAAACCCCGCTTCGCGGGAAGAAACCGTAATAGGGAGAAGTGGCACAATAAACCGCAATAACGGGCGTTCCGACCGCCTCCGCTATGTGAACGGGTGCGCTATCGTTGGCTACAACGAGCCTTGCCAAATAGATAAGGTGAACCAACTCCTCAACGGTGGTTTTTCCAACCAAATTTTTAACCCCCTTGGGGTCTTTGAGGAAACTCCGCACCCTTTGGGCGACCTCTTCGTCTTTTCCCTTTGCACCTATTAGGGTTACTTTAAAACCTTCTTCCTTCAAAAGGTCTATCAGTTTGGCAAAGTATATTTCGTTCCACCTTTTGGGTTCAAAATTGGCGGAAGGGGCTATGGCTACAAATTCCCCCTTAAGGTTGAACTTTTTCTCCACCCTTTCCAAGGTTTTCCAGTTAATGGGCAAAAACAACCTATCGGTGTGAACCTTTAGGTTTAAAACCTTTAAAAGTTGTTGGTTTCTCTCCACCTCGTGGACACCCCAAGAGTGGGGTGCTTTGTGGGTGTAAAGAAAGGAGAGTTCCGCATTTTTAAAACCCACGCGGGTGGGAATTCTTGCCAGAAAAAGGGAGAGGGAAGTTCTCAATCCCCTTTGAACTCCGAAGGCTACCTCGCACCCTTTGAGGTGTTTTACAACCTCCCAAGTTCCCCTAAGGGTTTTTTTTAAAGGTAGAACCTTTAGTCGGTCTAAGCCCTTAAAAAGCTCCACCGCAAAGGGACGGGCTACCAAAATCAGCTCCGCGTTAGGGAAGTTTATAAGTAAATTCACCAATAGGTTGCTCGCCAATACCAAATCTCCCAAAAAGGCACTTTGCCAGACGACTATTCGCATAAAGGTGAAAATTTTTTTTATGAAAATCCTCCTGATAGGTTTGGGAAGATTTGGAACCGCCATAGCGGAGAAGCTCCTTTCTTACGGTCACGAGATTTTGGCGGTGGAAAGCGACCCCTCGGTGGTTGGGAATTTTCTAAAACTTGTAAGGGAAAAGGGACTAAAGGAAAACCTCATTAGGATATGCGTTGGGGACGCCACCTCCCTTTTGGTTTGGGAATATTTAAACCTTTCGGAGTTTGACCTCGTTATATCCTCCCTCCGAAGTGGCTCCTTCAACAAAACCGTTTGCGAAATTATCAGGGATATATACAAAAACTACGACATCCCCGTGTTGGTTTTGGCTTTTGATAACTCCTACGAGCGGTTTTTCTCCAACTATAACTGTAAGGTTTTTCTCCTGCCCGATATAGTGGCAAACTTTGTTGAAGGATTTACCCTGAAAAATATCGTAAAACCCATAGGGGTTGGTTTGGGAAAAAACGAAATATTAGAAGCGGTTGTTTCACTAAAAAGTCCCTATGTGAGGGTCCCGATATACCCCAACCGTTTGCGCCATTGGAGGCTCGGACTCGTCTATAGGGGTGACAAAATAATCCTGCCGAGGAAAAGAATACTTTTAAAACCGGGCGATAGGGTTTTAATCTTGGGCGAAGACCCCCGCGTGGTTTTGGAAGTAGCCAAGGCTATGGCTTTGGGTCAGCCCCAATTTCCCCTCAGCTTTGGGGAAAACCTTTTGGCGGTTTTAAAAAAGGGAGAACTCCACTACCTTAGGGAGTATTACTATGTGTGGAAACATTCCCGCATAAAGAACGTTATTTTGTTTTCCGACATAAAGGACAAAACCCCCCTCAAAGAGGAAATAAAAGATGACAACTTTCTAAAGGCGCTAATTTTGGAAAGACCAGCCCGTTACGGCATTGTCACCGACAAAAAGGTTCAGGGAAATTTCTCCGCGGGGTTGGTATCCGCCCCCTACCGACGGAGAGGGTTCCTCCTATTTCACAACTACAACCTTAGGAAACTTTTTGCCCAAGAAACACCCTTTTTAATCCCCCGTCTAAGTTTTCCCTATAGGAAAATTTTGGTTTCCCTAAATTGTGAAAACCCCCAAGGTATGATTGAGCAAATTCTTGAACTCTTCCGGCTTTTGGATGGGGAGAAATTAACTTTCGCGGTTATTACTTTACCCGATGTCCTTCTCCCCAAAAAGGAAAAACTAAAGGTGGAAAAAACCCTCTCCTTAGTTGAGGATTACATAAAGCTATACGGACTTAGGAGTAAGGTTGAAATCGTCCGCCAAGAGGGAAACCCTAAAAGGAAAACCCTAAAACTTTTGGAGGAACACGACCTTCTGGTGGTAGGTTTCTTACCCCGAAAGGTGGGGCTTTTTGAACCCTACACACCATATCTTTTAGCGAAATCCTCCAAAAAGTCGGTTTTGGGTATCCCCACCGAGAAGGCGGATACCTTAGGAATGTTGTCAAACGATAGCAAAGTATAACTCCAAATAATATGCGCCTTGATATAATTTGCAACATAAATTTTAAAACTGTTGTGGGGAGGTTAGTTTTATGAAGTTCAACTTTGTAGGTCAAGGTTTGGAAATTACGGACGCCATTAAAGGTTACATTGAAAAAAAATTTCAAAGACTGGATAGGCTCTTTAAAGGTTTAAAAAAGGAAGAAATAGAAGTTCACATATCGGTAAAAAAGGAAAGGGCGGAATACCGCATAGAGGTTGATATATTTGTGGGACAAAAGGGAGAAAAAATCCACGTTTGGGACGGCGACTCCGACCTCTATACCGCGGTGGACAAAGTTATAGACCAAGTGGAAAGGGTTTTGGTAAAGGATAA
>QOAS01000080.1 GCA_003972855.1 Gammaproteobacteria bacterium
TTTCTGGATTTCTTACGTTTGCTGTTGCTTTATGATTTGATGAAGATGGAGCAGACGTTGATGAAGAAAACAAATTGCAACCTAAGTTACATAGATTTGGTTTTATTAACGCTTACCAAGGAGCGGAATTTTGAAATTTTAACATTTGACGAAAGATTAAAAGACCTAACCTTGCGGAAGTAGAATTTAAATTAAACTTTTAAACCCATGGACTTGAGCCTAATAGCCCAAAAAATTGTTCTCTCCTTTACAACCGCCACCTTTTCCATAGGTGCTTTTTTCAGTTTCGTAGTTGCCCCCACTTTGTTTAAAACCCTCGGAAAAGAACAAGCGGGAAAAATAGTTGAAAAAACCCTACCCCTTTACTTTGCCCTCTGTTTGGGACTGGACGCCCTATCGCTTTTGGCGGTATTTAAAGCAAATGTCGGTTTTATACTTATTTTGATACTAATTCTTACCATTACCCTAAATGCGGTGCAACTTTATGTAATAATTCCCGAAAGTAGGGAGAAAAAAAGAACAGACTACCAAGGATTTTTAAAATTGCACAAAATTTCCGTAACCCTTAATGTTGCGGTTATACTCCTCAATCTAACCGCGGTGCTTTATTTAATTTTCAAACCTTTTTAGTTTTCTAATTTCTTCGGTAAAAAAACTTTACCGCAACGAGGAAAATACCCACACTAATAAAAACATCGGCGGTATTGAATGTGGGATAATGCCAACCTCCTATGTGAAAATCTATAAAATCCCTGACTTTTCCCAAAAAGACCCTATCTATAAGGTTTCCCAGTCCCCCTCCCGCTATAAGGGAAAGAGAAAATTTTGTAAACCTATCTTCACTTTTTATCAAGGCGTATACAACCGAAGTAAGAACGACTATGGGAATACCGTAATAGAAAATATCCTTTAAAACCCCCGAATTATCCCCGAAAAATCCGAAAACAAAACCGCTGTTGTAAACCTTAATAATGTCCAAAAAAGGGGTTAAGGAAAATCCTTCCGTTTTCCAAATCAAGTATTTGGTAATTTGGTCTAAAAAAGTCCAAAAAAATGTTAAACCCAACCAAGGGAGGTTTTTCGCTATCATTTCTTACTCCCGTAGAGTCCCTTTTCAACGAATTGCCTCACTATGGGATTTTCCGATTTTAAAATTTCCTCGGGGGTTCCCACCTCCAAAAGTTCACCTTTGTGGATAAATCCTATGCGGTCCGCAATGGTGAGTGCGGAAATCATATCGTGGGTAACCACTACGGAAGTTATCCCCAATCTATCCCTAAGGGAAACTATAAGCCCATCTATATTTCGGGAGGTTATAGGGTCTAATCCCGAGGTAGGCTCGTCGTAGAAAATGATTTTTCCCTCCCCCGCAATTGCCCGAGCGGTCGCAACCCTCTTTTTCATTCCTCCCGAAAGTTGGGAGGGATATAAATCCGCAACACTTTCGTCTAAATTCACCTTCTTAAGGATTTCAATAGCCTTTTTTCTTACTTCACTTTTCGGAAGTTTTGTGTGTTCCAAATAGTAAAAACCTACGTTTTCCCAAACGGTTAAAAAGTCAAACAATGCCCCTTCTTGGAAAACGTAACCCATTTTTAACCTCAGTTGGTCAAGCTCTATTTCCGAAAGCTCCGTAATGTCTTTACCGAATACAAAAACTTTACCCGAAGTGGGTTTCCACAATCCTATCATGTGCTTTAGAAGGGAACTTTTTCCTGACCCCGAACCACCGATAATTACAAAAATTTCTCCTTCGTAAATGGTTAGGTTGATATCTTTTAAAATAACCCTTTCGCCAAAACTTTTATAAAGGTTTTTAACCTCCAAAACGGGCTTGGGCATCTAAGAGATTTACTTTAGTTAAAGATGAGGCTTTTCACCAAGAAAATTCTATAATAAAAATCAATGGGTTTTTCGGGTAACTTAAAGGATTTTCCTTTTCCCGACATATTACAGGTTATAGCGCGGGAGAGGAAAAACGGCATTTTGCTCGTAGAATGGAAAGACTTAATTGTAGCATACTATATAAAGGAAGGAAACATTATTTTCGCCCGTCCCGTGGACAAGATTACCAGAGTTTACACCGAAAGGGATTTCGGTCAGCTCGTTGAAAAACTACGCGTTAAGGAAGAAACTATCCCCAAAATTTTGGAAAAATACCTTTTGCAAAGATTTGAAGAAAGGGAAGGAATTTTTTCTCTGATATTTGGATTTATAAGATACCGCTCCAATGAAAAAATTCCTATTCCGATAGAACAAATTATTTTGGAAGCCTCAAGAAAACTCTCACCTATGGAGGTTAAAAGAAAGATAAGCGATGAAATGCTCACATTTGCTATTGCCCAAGGAGGTGAAAATAAACTGAAAAGTTTAAAACTATCCGCGGTAGAAGAAAAAGTTGTTAAGCTAATAGACGGTAATAAAACCGTTGCGGATATAAGAAAAGAGATGTTTCCCACACCACCGATTGAGGTGGATAAAGCCCTTTACGGTCTTTGGTCCGCGGGAATCATAAAAAGAATTAGAAGGGGTAAAAGGAAAAAACCGGAAGGACTTACACTTGACATTCTCAAAAGAATTATTGACAAGGTAAGAGACCTTTAAGGGGGAAAGCTGAATGGACGGGAAACTTCAAAATAAAAAGAAGATAAAAATCCTCATTTCGGGACCCTTTGCCGCCGGAAAAACCCAATTTATTAAAACCATTTCGGAAATAGAACCCTTAACCACCGAAAGAAAAACAACCGCCAAAAGTGAGAAGAAAGTAAAAAACTTCACCACCGTTGCAATGGACTTTGGAAAGATAACTATAGACGATGAACACGAACTATACCTATTCGGAACTCCCGGGCAGTCCCGTTTTGACTTCATGTGGGAAATATTGGGAAAAGGGGCTTTGGGAATTATCGTTTTGGTGGACAGCACCAATCCCGAAACCTTTCACGAAGCCCGTCAGATTATAAACTACTTTGAAAGTAGATATCCCGTTCCCATGGTAGTAGGAGCAAACAAACAGGACCTACCCGACGCTTGGCCTCCCGATATGATAAAATCCGCTCTGAACTTGGACGTTGAAGATATACCGGTTGTTCCCGTAGTGGCGACGGACAAGGATAGTGTGAAAAAAACCCTTCTCACTTTGTTGGAGGAGATTTATAAAGAATTCGGTTGATGGTTTCCTCTTTTGAAAATTCCCTTTTGGAGGAACTTGAAAAATTAAAGGAGGAAAACCTTTACAGGTATAGGATTGTTCTTCCCCAAAAGGGGCTTAAAGTCCTTTGTTCTAACAACTACTTGAATTTATCCAACCATCCCGAAGTCAAAGAAAAGGTTATTCAAATCCTAAAGGAGTTTCCCGCAGGTTCGGGGGCTTCCCAACTGGTTAGCGGTTATACCCTACTCCATAAGGAGTTGGAGGAATACCTTGCCCAACTTAAGGGAGTGGAGTCTTGCGTAATTTTCGGTAGCGGTTACTTGGCAAATATCGGAGTTATTGGCGCCCTTTTTGGGAAAGAGGACACAATATTTTCCGACCAACTCAACCACGCTTCAATAATAGACGGCGTCCGCCTTTCGCGAGAGCAAAAGTTTATATACCCCCACGGGGACATTCAAACCTTAAAGAAACTTTTGGAGGAACACAGGCACAAATACCGTAGGTGTGGAATTGTTACCGATAGCGTTTTCAGTATGGACGGGGATATTGCACCCCTTAGGGAGTTAAATCTTTTGGCAAAGAACTTTGAATGTGCCTTAATAATAGACGACGCCCACGCCACGGGAACTATAGGATTTTCTTCTTTGGAATATTTCGGAATAAAACCCGAAGGGCATATTATCCAAGTGGGAACTTTTTCCAAGGCTTTGGGAAGTTACGGAGCCTTCGTTTGCGGTAGTAAAGTCCTCACCCGATACCTCGTAAACAAGGCGAGAAGTCTTATATTTTCAACCTCCCTCCCCCCGCCCGTCGTTTCCGCCTCTCTCGTTTCCCTTAAAGTCTTAAAGGAAAACCCTTCCCTTATTTCCTCTCTTCAAAGGAAAGCCAAATTTGTAAAGGAACTTCTAATTAAGGAGGGTTTCAATTTAGGAGTTTCTTTGCCTATAACCCCCATTGTTCCGATAATTTTTGGAAGCGAAGATAAAACTTTAAGGGTGAGAGATTGTCTTCTTAAAAAGGGTTTTTTCGTTCAAGCAATAAGGTATCCAACGGTTGAGAGGGGAAAAGCTCGGCTAAGGCTAACGGTAACTTTGGAACATCCGTTGGAAATATATGAGCAATTTATTGAAATTCTGAAAAAATGTGTGTAAAATACTAACCCCCCTTTATGGTTACCCAAAAAATTTTATTTTACCATCAAAGCTCACCGACGGTGAAGATTTTTTCTCCAAATTTAATTTCGCCCGAAATCTTTTTTACCAAACGGGGGGAGGTGGTTGAATGAGCTTCCACCACGAGGATGTGGAAAAACTTTTGGAACTCGGTAAGGAAAAGGGTTATTTAACCTACGATGAGATAAACGAAATTTTGGGTGAAGATTTCCTTGAATCGGAGCAATTTGAAGAAATATTGGACCTCCTTCAGGAACACAATATAAGGGTTGTTGACGAAATTAGTGAAGAGATAGAAAAAGAACTGGCGGAGGACGACGAGGAAAGGGACGAAATAGTCGTGGCTTCAACTTCTTACTCGGGAGACGAACAGGAAGACCCGGTCAAGCTCTACCTTAGGGAGATGGGAAAAATTCCCCTGCTCACCAGAGAGCAGGAGGTATATTATGCCCGTCAAATAGAATTGGGTAGGAAAACCTTACGCAGGGGACTGCTCCGAACCGCCTTTTTGGTAGACCAAATTCTTGAGGATTGGGCGGCTGTTTGCAACAAAAAGAAAAAGATTAACGAGGTTATGGACCTTATAGAACTGGACGAACTGGACGAAAAGGAAGCCAACAAAAAAATGAAAGAATACGAAAGGCTCTTTATGGATTTGGGACTTCAGCTGGCAAAAGCCTACAAGGAAGTTTTGGAAGCCAGAGAGAAGTATTTTACTTTCCCCAGTGAAGAGACGAAATTGGAGTATCTCCAAAAGCACGCGGAAATGAACCGAATACTCAAAAAGATGAAAGTTAAATACTCCAAGTTTGAAAGGGTTGCCGACGAGCTTATTAAACTCTATAAGCAATACAAAAGAAAATTAAAAGAACTCAAGGTTAAGGAGAAAAAACTTAAAGCTATTCACGAGGATATAGACGAACTTCTCACCAACTACCTTACCGACGAAACCCTTCAAAAGAAAATAAAGGAAGCGGGTTACTCCTTGCCCAAATTTGAAACTTTGAGAACCGAATACTACAAACTGAAAAGGGAGATTAAACAGCTGGAAGACAAAATGGGGGTTCTCCCCGGTGAGCTTGAAAAGGTAATGCAGATAATCCAAAAGGGTAGAAAAAGGGTTATAGACGCCAAACAGGTTATGGTGAAATCCAACCTCCGTTTGGTGGTTTCCATAGCCAAAAGATACGTAAATAGGGGATTGCACTTTTTAGACCTTATTCAGGAAGGAAACATCGGACTTATGAAGGCGGTTGATAAATTTGATTACCGAAAGGGGTTCAAGTTCTCAACCTACGCAACTTGGTGGATTAGGCAAGCTATTACCCGTGCAATAGCGGACCAAGCCAGAACCATAAGAATTCCCGTTCACATGATTGAAACCATTAATAAGATAATCAGAACCTCCAAAAGGATATTCCAAGAAGAGGGTAGAAACGCAACCCCCGAAGACATCGCAAGGGAACTCAATATGCCCGTTGAAAAGGTTAGAAAAGTTATGCGCGCCGCATTGGAACCTATATCTTTGGAAACCCCCATAGGGGATGACGACGATACCCACCTTAAGGATTTCATAGAGGATACCTCCGTTCCCAACCCCGAAGAGGTTATCGCCAGAAGGATGCTCCGCCAGAAGATTTTGGAAGTTTTGGATACCCTATCTCCCAAGGAGAAGGAGGTTATTATTTACCGCTTCGGTCTCAACGACGATGGGGTTGAATACACCCTTGAGCAGGTAGGAAAAATGTTTAACGTAACCCGTGAAAGGATTAGACAGATAGAAAACAAGGCTATTAAGAAACTCCGCCACC
>QOAS01000007.1 GCA_003972855.1 Gammaproteobacteria bacterium
TTAGGTACATTTATTTCCGCACCTCTTGTAATTTCTTCCCATGCATTGTCCATTCCGAAATACCATCCAAAAAGAATCACTTCTGCCATGGCAAAGATTACGAGTGCCACCGTTCCCGTCCAATAGTCGTATTCGTCAAACACGCCCGACTCAAAAAAGAGTATTGTGGGAAGTGCAAGCACCAGAACCACTCCTCCAAAAATGTAAGCGCTTTTTTTACGACTCCAGTTAAATTCATCTTCAACAAACCCCATCCATGGTGTTCCCATTGCCAGTGACGAGGTTATACCCGCAATAAACAGCAGGAAAAACCACAGGAAGCCCAAAAATTGTCCCGCTTCCATATTGGAGAAGACCGCGGGAAGGCTTACAAACCCCAACATAAAGGCTCCCTGTTCGGCTATTAAGACCGCATTGGCTATTCCGAAAAATGCCACCGCCGCGGGAATTGCAATGGAAGCTCCCAATATAACCTCCGCGGTTTCGTTTAAGGAAGAAGCCGCCAACCCCGAAAGGACTATATCTTGGTTTCTTCTAACGTAAGAGGCGTAGGTAATTATCGCACCGAAACCCAAACTTAAGGTGAAGAAGATTTGCCCAACCGCGGAAATCCAAACGTTGGGGTCTTTTAGCTTATCCCAATTGGGGTTCCAAAGGAAATCCAACCCCTGCAAGGAACTCCTCTTCGGAACGGAAAGAACCACTTGGGTGTCGGAAAGTTTCAAACCACCCTTTTGGGTCTTCACCTCAAAATTCCCCTTTACCTCTATAAGGAGTTTGTCCGCTGAAAGTTCCCTCTTTAGGTTTCCTTCGGATATCAATAGTTTTCCCCTTTTAAGTTTAAGTTCAAACTTTCCTTGGAGGGAAAGGAGTTTATCACCCCCCAAGGTTTTGAAAGTAACTTGGGAATCCCCACCGTTGGGAAGAAAGGTTAATTCTCCTTTATCGGAAACGAGGAGGATACTTTCGTTGGGCTTTTTAAGAACCAACTGACCGGTGGGTATCTCCAAGGTCAAAACCCTGACCATAAGGATTACCGCGATGATAAAAAGGGTAGGCATAGCCCAGCGAACAAACTTTTCTATACCCCCCGAAATTCCCCTATAGAGAATATAGGCGTTTACCGCAAAGGTTATTAGGAAAAACAGATACGCCCAAAGGGATGGTTCCAAAAGGACGCCTCCGTGTAGTCCTATGTAATCTTTAACGAAATCCACAAAAGGTTGGAGGTATTTATTGGGGTCTTCCAACCCCTGCTGAGGTTTAGGTGCCAACCCCAATAGGTATTGAACGGAAAATCCGAGCGTCCAACTTTCTATGTAAATGTAGTAAGTTGCAACCACCAAAGGTATCCAAATGCCCAAAACTCCTATGTATTTAGAAATTTTGTTTCTCCAAAGCATGTAAAAGATTGAGGGCGTGGTTCCGTGTCCCTTGCTTCCGCCGAGGCGTCCCATAGCCCATTCGGTCCACATGAGGGGAATACCAACTATGAGAAAGGCAATGAGGTAAGGAATCATAAACGCTCCACCGCCGTTTTCCATCGCTTGGTTGGGAAAACGCAAGAAATTACCGAGACCTACTGCGTTACCCGCCATTGCGAGGATTAAACCTATTCGCGTTTGCCAGTATTCCCTATTTGCACCCATTAAGAATTTAAACTTTATCCTTTTGAGATGGAAGAGAAAAAGGAAACCTTACGCAGTTTGGCTCTAAAAGAGATAGACCGAGTTAAGTGGATTCCCCAAAGCGGATACAACCGCATAAGGTCTATGGTGGAAAATAGACCCGACTGGTGTATTTCCAGACAAAGGGTTTGGGGTGTTCCCATAACGGTTTTTTACTGCAAAAATTGTGGGGAAATTATAGCGGATAGGGAAATTTTTGAGCATGTAGCCAAACTTTTTGAAAGTTACGAATACGGGGCAGACCTCTGGTTTGAAAAGTCCGCCAAAGAGCTATTACCCGAAGGCTACAGGTGTCCCAAATGCGGTGGAAGTGAATTTGAAAAAGAGGAAGATATTTTGGACGTTTGGTTTGACAGCGGTTCCTCGCACGCCGCGGTTCTCAAATCCAGGGGAATAAAAAAGGCGGATATGTATTTGGAGGGTAGCGACCAGCACCGTGGATGGTTTCAATCCTCCCTCCTTGAAGGGGTTGCCTCCTATAGCGAAGTCCCTTACGAGAAGGTTCTAACCCACGGCTTTATCCTTGACGAGAAGGGAAGGAAAATGTCCAAATCCCTCGGAAATGTGGTAGCCCCCCAAGAGGTGATAAATAAATACGGTGCGGACATTTTGCGTTTGTGGACCGTAAGCGAAGACTATACGGAAGACATAAAAATAGGGGAGAAGGTTTTAAAGGCTATTGCGGAGGACTACAGAAAAATAAGAAATACCATTAGGTTTTTGCTCGGAAACCTATACGACTTCAACCCCGACAAGGACGCCCTCAAAAAGGAAGAACTTTTGGAGTTTGACCGTTGGATGCTCTCCTACCTACAGGGGGTAGTAAAAGAAGTTCATAACTTTTACAGGGAATACCAGTTTTACAGGGCTTTTAACCTAATTAAGGCTTTTGTAAATAGGGAACTTTCCGCGGTTTACCTTGATGTTTTAAAGGATAGGCTCTACGTTTACCCTCCCGCTTCAAGGGAAAGGCGCTCCGCCCAAACGGTTCTTTGGGAACTTTTAATGGCACTGACCACCCTATTGGCTCCCATCTTGAGTTTTACCGCGGAAGAAACGTGGCAAGTCATAAGGAATTCCATAAAAAAAGACTTACCCGAAAGTGTGTTCCTAACCCTTATGTATCAACCTAAGGAGGAGTATAGGGATAAAGAGCTGGAAAAGGTTTACGAAGTGCTTTTGAAACTCCGAGAGGATGTAAACAGGGCTTTGGAACAAGCGAGGAGACAAAAACTAATCAGACACCCCTACGAGGCTAAGGTATATTTGGAACTCCCCGAGGGGGTTAAAGATACGGTTCTCCCCAGAGGGGATTATTTACCTTTCTTCCTAACGGTGAGCCAAGTAGAAATAGGAACCGCCAAAGGTGAGGTGGTTTTAGAGGGGGAGGAGGTAAAAGGTTTAAAAGTTGGGGTTTCCACCGCCCAAGGGGAGAAATGTCCCAGATGTTGGATTTACTTCCCCTCGGAGGAATTCCATATGTTACCCGACGGACAAAGGGTTTGCGGAAGATGTTACAAAGCCCTAAAAGAGATGGGGATTATTTAAATTGACCTTCAATCCGTTTTGTCTTTTTAGGTCCCACATTGTAGCAATGGTGGTAGTATCCCAATCCTACCACCAAAAGGAAGAATTAGAAGTGCCAATAACCCCCTAAAGGAAAAGTATCGGGAAGAAAAACCAGCGAAGTTATTTGAAATTTTATTTGACCTCTCTATGGATAGTATGCTTGTTACACCACTTGCAGTATTTTCTAAATTCCAACCTTTTGGTGTGCCTTTGGGGATTTTTGGTGGTTATGTAGTTTCTCCTTTTGCACTCGGTGCATGCCAAAATTACCTGAACCCTTTTGGAAGCCATCTTTCACACCCCTCAAAGTGAAGTTTTAAAAAGGGAAAAGAGACCAAAAGTGTTTAATTACTCAATAATTTTGGTAATAACGCCGGCACCGACGGTTCTTCCACCTTCCCTTATCGCAAACCTCAATCCCTCTTCCAATGCCACGGGTGCCATCAACTCCACTTCCAACTCCACATTGTCCCCCGGCATTACCATCTCTACACCTTCGGGTAACCCTACCACCTTCCCGGTCACATCCGCTGTCCTAAAGTAAAACTGCGGTTGATACCCTTTGAAGAACGGTGTATGCCTTCCTCCTTCCTCCTTGCTCAATATGTAAACCTGTGCCTTGAACTTCCTATGTGCCTTTACAGTCCCGGGTTTCGCTACTACCTGCCCCCTCTCTACATCATCTTTCCCTACTCCACGGAGCAATATACCTACATTGTCTCCGGGCAACGCTTCATCCAATACCTTCCTAAACATCTCTATAGATGTTGCAACCGTCTTTAGAGGCTCTTCCCTCAATCCCACTATCTCTACTTCCTCCCCGGGCGTAAGTCTTCCCCTCTCTACCCTTCCGGTCACAACCGTTCCCCTTCCAGATATGGAGAATACGTCCTCTATCGGCATCAAGAAGGGCTTATCCACTTCCCTCGCGGGAGGCTCTATATACTCATCCATGGTTTGCAACAACTCCACTATCGCCTGACGCCATTTCCCTTTCTCTCCCTTCTGAAGCTCTTCCAATGCTCCCAACGCGGAGCCTCTTATCACCGGTGCATCTTCGGGATACTCATACTTAGCCAACAATTCCCTTACTTCCAACTCTACCAATTCCAACAACTCTTCATCGTCCACCATATCACACTTGTTCAAAAATACAACTATCTTGGGAACTCCTACCTGTCTCGCTAACAAAACGTGTTCTCTGGTTTGGGGCATCGGTCCGTCAGCCGCGGATACCACCAATATCGCCCCGTCCATTTGAGCCGCTCCGGTAATCATGTTCTTGATGTAGTCCGCGTGTCCGGGGCAGTCTACGTGGGCGTAGTGTCTCTTGGGAGTCTCATACTCTACGTGGGTGATGTTAATGGTAATTCCCCTTTCCTTTTCTTCGGGAGCTTTATCTATTTGCTCATAGGAGAGGCATTGGGCTTTTCCGCCGGGCATATCTCCAGCGGCGAGAACGCAAGTGATTGCGGAGGTCAAGGTAGATTTCCCGTGGTCTACGTGTCCTATGGTTCCTACGTTTACGTGTTCCTTTTCCCTTACAAATTTCTCTTTTGCCATTCTTTAATCCTCCTGAAATTGGGATTGAAATTTTAAACCAAATGTAGTTATTATATTCGTGTCTTTTTGCTTAAAGAGGAAAAAATCCCTTCCGTTACTTTAAAGATTGCGGATTTAAAGTGAAAAGAATTTTAGGAATGATTTTCAGGGATTGAAATAGGTATGGAGCCCGGGACCGGACTTGAACCGGCGACCTCTCCCTTACCAGGGGAGTGCTCTGCCGACTGAGCTACCCGGGCACCCCCGCGGCTATAGCCGCCCTAATGCAATAAACATTTAATGGAGCGGGCGACGGGATTCGAACCCGCGACCTGCGGCATGGCAAGCCGCCGCTCTACCACTGAGCTACACCCGCTCCCGTATCCAAAAAGATAATTATAAAAAATTTTCGCGCTTTGGTCAAGTAAGTGGAGGCGGCGCCCGGATTCGAACCGGGGAATAAGGGATTTGCAGTCCCCCGCCTTAGCCACTTGGCTACGCCGCCTTTCAAGGAACCGCGTAGGTTATTTAATATACCATAAATTCCCTTTAAGGTCAATTGAAGAATTGTGAATTACCCCGCACTAAAGTGCGAGGCTTCGGATGGGTTTACACCCTCTATGGGGTGCCTTACCACCGCAGGCGGGTTCACACCGCCCCTACTCCTACCTATACCTCCATATAGGGGGTATAGCGGAGCTACTTCCCTTTAGTTTGAAAAATACTCTTAACCTCAAAGGTTTCAAAATTCCGCTTATCAGGTCAAATTTCCCGAGTTTTTTAAGAAAGTTTCTACAAGCGTTTACATCAGCGTTTAAAAATCCAAAAAACTTAGTTTTAAAAAGTCCTCTCTTTATCCTCGCTTCGGGGGTGTAAGTTTCTTTGGAAACAGCTCCACCTACGGAGCTGTCCACCCCTGAAGTGTATGCTTCCGAAATGTATTCAATCTCTATCCCATACTCTTTAGCTTGGTATTCCAAATATTCCTTAACCTTTCCGTGCGGTAACAAACCCCACATTTGGTCTGCTATACTGTTTAGATTACTTTCTTTGTTTTTGTTCCCTACCGCATCGCCTATGTAGATTTTCTTAACACCGTATTTAAGTGCAAGTTCCAATATTAGGTTGCTTACCGTATGGGCGAAGTGTCTTAAGAGTCTTTTAACCTTCAGTCAAGTTTTTGAAAGCCTTTCTTCTAAAAGATAGATTTTGAAACCTTTCTTTTTAGCCCCTTCAAGTCTTTTCTGTAATTCCGCTATTTTCTTTAGGTATTTT
>QOAS01000122.1 GCA_003972855.1 Gammaproteobacteria bacterium
TTTGGAAGTTCAAAAACAGGTAATTGACGGTATAGTTGAAGGTTGCAAACAGGCGGGATGTTACCTTATAGGCGGTGAAACGGCGGAAATGCCGGGATTTTACCCCGAAGGGGAATACGACCTTGCGGGTTTTTGCGTGGGAGTGGTGGAAAGAGATGAAATGCCCAAGCCGGAGAACATAAAACCGGGCGACCTCCTTATAGGGTTACCCTCTTCGGGAATACACTCTAACGGTTACTCTTTGGTGAGGAAAATAATTGCGGACAAAGGTTTAAGCTACGACCGATACGAGGAGTCTTTAGGAGGAGTTTTGGGAGAGGTTTTACTTATCCCCACCAAAATTTACGTGAAAGACATTTTTAAACTTAAAGAGGAAGGGATAAAAATTAAGGGTCTAGCCCACATTACGGGTGGGGGTATTCCCGGAAACCTCGTAAGGATTCTTCCCGAAAATGTAACCGCGGTGGTTGAAAAGGACAAACTTCCCAAATTGAGGATTTTTGAATGGATACAAAAGACGGGAAACGTCCCCGAAGAGGAAATGTTTAAAACCTTCAATATGGGTGTGGGAATGATATTGGTAACCGACGAGGAAAACGCCCAAAAGGTTCTTTCCCTAAATAGTTCCGCCAAGGTTATAGGAAAACTGGTAGAGGGTAAAAGGGAGGTGAAAATTGTCTAAGATGGGGACTTTTCTTTCGGTTTTCCAATTCCAAGTTGAGTTGGGAAATATATCCGCAAACCTAAAAAAGGTGGAAGAGATAAAATCCCTAATCCCCGAAGGGGGACTTTTGCTTTTGCCCGAAATGTTTTGTTGCGGTTTTGATTACCCCAATATGGAAAAACTTGCCCAAGCTTCCCAAGAGGTTTTGGATTTCCTTTCAACCCTATCAAAGGAGAGAAAGGCGGTAATTGTGGGAACCCTTCCCCTAAAGGAGGGTAACAAGCTCTACAACACCGCGGTGGTTTTTGATAGCGGTAAGCTAATTGCCAAAAGGGGAAAGATAGAACTTTTCCCCCTTTATAAGGAACCTCAATATTTTTCTCCCACCGAGGAGAGCGATAACAGGGTTATTGAAACCACCGCGGGAAAGATAGGAATCGTTATCTGCTTTGAGGTTAGGTTTAACCGTTTCACCAACTCCTTAAGGAGGGAGGGAGTTCAAATAATTCTCGTCCCCGCCATGTGGGGAATAGAAAGGAGGGAACACTTTAAGGTTTTAACGAGGGCAAGGGCTATAGAAACCCAAAGCTTCCTAATAGCGTCAAACTCGTGGGGTAAAACGGGAAAAACCACCTTTGGAGGTGCGTCGGGAATTTACTCCCCTTGGGGGGAGATTTTAGCCTTTGCGGAGGATGGAGAGAGTTTTCTAACCGCTAAGATAGACCTTGAGGAGGTTGAAAGGGTTAGAAACAAAATACCTGTTAGGTTTTGACAACTTAATTTAACTACCGATGGACAAAGGAAAACTCTCCCTATGGGAAGCGGTAGCCCTCGCCGTAGGCACTATGATAGGTGCGGGCATTTTCTCCATTTTGGGGGTGGGTGCCCAAATATGCGGTTCCAACCTTCCCGTTGCCTTCCTCTTGGCGGGCTTTATAACCCTTTTCGTAGCCTATTCCTATGCCCATTTGGGGAAAGTCTTTATATCCAACGCGGGACCCGTGGAGTTTATCCTCCGAGCCTTTGGAGATAGAATTTTTGTCGGAGTTTTGGCATTTCTCTACTGGTTTTCTTTCGTTGTTTCCATATCCCTCTTTGCCAAAGCCTTTGCCTACTATCTTTTTGCCCTCCTGCATTTGCCCGCAACTCCCCTTAAAATGGCGATAGCGGAAGCGGGTATCATCGCCTTTTTTACCGCTTTAAACTTTTTTGGAACCAAAGCGGTTGGGCGGGTTGAATTTTTTATAGTCCTTCTGAAGGTTTTAATCCTCTTGCTCTTTATCTCGGCGGGTTTGTGGAGCATAAACCCCCAATGGCTTAAACCCGATTTTTCACCGCTTGGGGTTCAAAATACCCTTTTTGCCTCCGCGGTTTTATTCCTAACTTATACCGGTTTCGGGGTGATAACCAACGCCAGCGAAAATTTGGAAAATCCGAAAAAGAACCTCCCGAGGGCTATTTACATAAGCCTCTTTTTGGTGGCATTTATATATGTGAGTATCGCGGTGGTTACGATTGGTAACCTGCCTTTAGATAGGCTTCTATCCGCCAAAGAATACGCCTTGGCGGAGGCTTCCAAGCCTTTTCTCGGAGAGTTCGGTTTCACCTTACTTTCAATAGGAGCTTTGATTTCTACCTCCTCCGCTTTAAACGCTTCCCTTTACGGTGGTGCCAATGTAGCCTATGTTTTTGCCAAGAAAGGAAAGTTACCCGAGATTTTTGAAAGGAGGATATGGTTTGGCGAACCCGAAGGGCTATACATAACCGCTTTGCTCTCTTTTCTTTTCGCTTCCCTCTTTAATCTTGAGGGAATAGCCTCCCTTATCAGCTTTTCCTTTTTGGTCTTATATTGGTTTGTGCTTCTTTCCCACCGAAGGTTGCTCGTCCAAGTGGGAGGAAAAGGTTGGATACCTCTAATGGGTCTCTTTTTAATTACCGCGGTAGGTGTTACCTTACTCTACTATCAATACCAAACAGACAAGAGCGTATTTTTCACCGCCTCCGCGTTAATACCCTTAATTACCCTCTTTGAGTGGCTTTATAAAGGAAAAACCCAAAGGGTGTTTAAGCCGAGGTTTCACAAAAAACCTTTGTAGTTTTCGCCTTTAAAACTTCCATTCCGACACCTACGGTGGAACCTATAATGTAGAGTGCGGGAGGGTTTACTTTTGGAGGATTTTGGGCTACTTCTCCCAAGGTGGAAAAGATTAATTTCTCTCCTTCGGTTGTAGCGTTTTCCACGAAAACTACCTTTTCATCGGGGCTTTTTCCGTTCTCTATTAGCTTTTTCGCTATCTCCCTGCGGTATTTTGTTCCCATAAGGACAACCAAAGTTTCCAATTTGGCAAGAACTCCCCAGTTGTGTTTTTCGGGATTGTAACCACTTATTACGGTAAAAGAGGAAGATAAACCCCTATGGGTTAAAGGAGCTTTTGCACCCGCCGAAGCACCCAAAATAGAGGAAATTCCCGGAACGATTTCAACCTCTATTCCTTTGGAGGTCAAAAATAGCAACTCTTCCCCACCTCTGCCAAACACCAAAGGGTCACCCCCTTTCAGTCTAACCACCACGGGGTATAAAAGGGCATAGCGGTATAAAAGCCGATTTATTTCCTCCTGCTTTAGGGAGTGGTGTCCCGCCCTTTTGCCGACAAAAATTTTAACCGCGGTGGGTTTTGCCAACTTTATTATTTCCGAACTTACCAAGGCGTCGTATAAAATTACATCCGCCAAAGAAATCAATCGGTAGGCTTTCAAGGTTAAAAGTTCGGACCTCCTTTTTGTTAACGGAGTTGTGAGATTTGTCTTGTCCATTTTGGGGTTAATCTGCTATAAACCCCTCTATGGGAAAGGATAAAGATTTAAACCTTTTAAAGGTGGACGAGGTTATAAATCCCAAAGAGGAGTGCAAAAAAAGAGCCCACTTTGAAAGTTACGAGGAACTTTACCAAAAGTCTTTGGAAGATAGGGAAGGTTTTTGGGCAAAGATTGCGGACGAACTTCATTGGTTTCGCAAGTGGGATAAAGTTTTGGAGTGGAAATACCCTTACGCAAAGTGGTTCGTAGGGGGAAAGACCAATATCTGTTACAACTGCCTTGATAGAAACATTGAAAAAGGTCTTAGAAACAAGGTAGCCCTCCTATATGTAAACGAGAGGGAAGAGGAGAGAAAAATTACCTACGGGGAACTCTACGAGCTTGTAGGACGCTTTGCCCAAGCCCTGAAGGGTTTAGGGGTAGAAAAGGGCGACAGGGTTCTCATCTATATGCCCAACACCCCCGAGGCTGTCATTGCAATGCTCGCATGTGCCAGAATAGGAGCTATCCACTCGGTCGTATTTGCGGGATTTTCAAGAGATGCCCTAAAGACCCGAATAGAAGACGCCCAACCTAAGGTGGTAATAACCGCAACCCACACCATTAGGAGAGGAAAAGAAATAGACCTTTTAAACACCGCCCGCTCCGCGGTGGAGGACTATCCCTTTGTGAAATACCTCGTGGTTTGGAACCGCAAAGGGGATGTAGAACTTAAAGAGAACGAAAGGGAGTTTTACCAACTTATAAGGAAACAAAAGGAAATTGCACCCGCGGAGGTTTTGGATTCGGAAGACCCCCTATTTATCCTCTACACTTCGGGAACTACGGGTAAACCCAAAGGAATTCTCCACACCGTAGGCGGTTACATGGTGGGAACTTATGTAACGACCAAGTGGGATTTTAACGTTGATACCCAAAACGATGTTTACTGGTGTACCGCCGACGTAGGATGGATTACGGGACACTCTTACATAGTTTACGGACCTTTGCTAAACGGAATGACCACGGTTTTATACGAAGGCGCCCCCAACTATCCCGACCCGGGTATATGGTGGAGAATTGTTGAGCGCTACAGGGTAAATATTTTCTATACCGCTCCCACCGCCATTAGAATGTTTATGCGCTACGGAGAAGGGTATCCGAAGAAATACGATTTGAGCTCTTTAAAGGTTTTGGGTTCGGTGGGGGAACCCATTAACCCCGAGGCGTGGGAGTGGTATTACCGCGTTATAGGGGGCGAAAGGTGTCCTATAGTGGATACATGGTGGCAAACGGAAACGGGAATGCATATCATTCTTACTTGGGCTCATACGAAGGCAAAACCCGGATACGCGGGAAGACCTTTCTTTACGGTTGAAGTTGATGTCGTAGATAAAAACGGAAATCCTCTACCGCCCAACCATGTAGGACTGCTCGTAATAAAAACCCCTTGGCCTTCAATGCTTAGAACCGTTTGGGGTAACCCCGAAAGATACGAAAAGTATTGGAATATAGTCCCCGGCTATTATTGTCCCGAGGATTTGGCTTCAAAAGACGAGGAAGGTTTCATAACCATTTTGGGTAGGGCTGACGATGTTCTAAACGTTGCGGGACACCGTATAGGAACCGCCGAAATAGAAAGTGCCATTATAGAACACCCGTCGGTTGCGGAAAGTGCGGTTATAGGAAAACCCGACGAGATAAAGGGACAAAAAATAAAAGCCTTTGTGGTTTTAAAACTCGGTGTTACCCCTTCGGAGGAACTGAAGGAGGAAATAAGAAAAACCGTAAGGGAAGTTTTGGGTCCCATAGCGGTTCCCGACGAAATAGAGTTCGTAGAGAAACTTCCCAAAACCCGTAGCGGAAAAATTATGAGAAGACTTTTAAGGGCAAAGGAATTGGGACTGGAAGTGGGAGACCTCTCAACATTGGAGGATTAGATTTTGCGGTTTTAAACTTTGTGATTTTATACTATCCTCTTGGGGATGGATATAGCAACCATAGTCGGCTTAATAGCCGCTTGGGTTTTGATTGCATTGGCTATAGCAACTTCCGGCGGATTTGCGGGATTTTTAAACATTCCCTCCATAATCATCGTTGTAGGTGGAACCTTATCCGCCCTTTTAATGGCATATTCCTTGCCCGATTTTATAGCGGGTCTCAAATCTTTTATGAAGGCTGTAAAGCCGGGTATACCTCCCTTTGAGGAGGAGGTTGCCTATATAGTAAACATTGCGCAAAAAGCCCGTAAAGACGGAATCCTATCGCTTGAAAATGAGCTTACCGAATACTATTCCCACGACCCCTTTTTGGGTAACGCCATAAAGATGATAGTTGACGGTGCGGATGCGGAAACTTTGGAAAAAGTCTTGGACGCCATGCTGGAAAACGAAGAGAAAAAGTGGAAATTGGAAATAGGCTTTTGGGACCAATTTGCCGCTTTGGCACCCGCCTACGGTATGATTGGAACCCTAATAGGTCTTATTCAGATGCTTAAAAACAAAAAGCCCTTAGTACCGCCCTTTGACTTCAATAAAGAGTTAAAAAGAGTTAAAGAGAAAAACGCCAAAAAAAGAAA
>QOAS01000172.1 GCA_003972855.1 Gammaproteobacteria bacterium
TAAATTACATAATTTGCCAAAACCTTTTTGGAAAAGTTGGAAGAAATACCCTTCGGGAAGGCTATTGTATTTACCCAAACTAAGGTTGAAGCAGACCGTTTGGCAAAACACCTTAGGTCTTTGGGTTTTAAAACCGCTCCTTTGCACGGCGATTATTCTCAATCCCGAAGGGAGGCGGTTTTAAGGGATTTCCGAAGGGGAAGGATAAACCTTTTGGTTGCAACCGATGTAGCATCAAGGGGTATAGACATAAGCGACTTGGATGTGGTGTTTAATTTCCGCCTTCCCCAAAATGCGGAAAGTTACGTTCACCGAATAGGGCGAACCGGAAGGGCGGGAAGAAAAGGTATTGCGGTTTCCTTTTCACCCGTTTCCGATGACAACCGATTTATAAGAATCCGCAAATTGGTGGGAAACAGTTTTGAATTCGTAAACCTTTCGGAGAAACCGTTATTAAGAAGACGGAAGAAGAAAAGTTACAGACGGTAACTTTAGGTTTCCTTTTTTGGTTTTTCGCTTTTTAGTCCCACAAGGGTTACCTTGACAACCGAAAATGATTTACAAATTGCGAGGTTTTATACGAACTTAGTGGAACTAAAGCAAAAAACAAAAGCACTGAGAGAGTTTTTTAATTCCCCTTAACCCTTATCGGGTACTTGTGAAGGGCTATCTGCCTTAGGCGAAACTGACCCGCGACTATAAACCTATCTTCGGGAGAAATTTTACCCGTAACACACGCGGAGTTTCCGTTTAAAACCTCAACCTTAACGGGGATTAAGTTTTTCTTCTCATTCACGAGATAAGTTCCGCTATCCAAATACAAAATTGCGGAGGAAGGAACTATGAAACCTTTACACTCGGCGGTTTCAATTTTTACATTAACCCAACTTTCGGAGGGTATATTTAACCTCTTGGTGTAAATAACAACCGCTTTTAACCCGTTTTGGGCGGAAGGAAGAACCTTTGCCACCTCAAGGGTGTATTTTTTATCTCCCACCTCCACTATTGCGGCTTCACCCACCTTTGCGTCGGTGGGAACTAAAGCCACCAACCTGTAGAGGTCGGTGTTTTCTATTTCCAAAACGGGTTTCCCCGCGGGAACAAAACTCCCCTCTTTGGCATATATCGTTCTTACAACCCCGTCGTAAGGAGCTTTTATTTTGGAGTAGTTTTCTATGTTGTGTTTTAACTCCTCTATTTGGGCTTTAACCGACTTTAACTCCGCAAGGGTTTGCACATATTGAGCTTTAGCCCTTTTTAGGGAGCTTTCCGAAAGTTGAAGCTCCTCTTTGGAAATTCCTCCCGTCCCATACAGCTTTAGGTTTCTTTGATAAATGTTCTTTTGGGTTTCGTAAAAGAGCTTTGCGGACTCAAGGGCTACCTTAAGGGCTTGGGCTTTGGCGGTAAGGGTGTTAAGTTGGGCTTTTAAATCGGTGGGGTCTACAACCGCCAAAACTTCACCCTTTTTAAAGCTATCGCCTTCGCGGACAAAAAGTTTTTGGACAATCCCCGAGGTTTTAGGAGCCAATACCCCCTTGCGGATAGGCTCGTATTTCGCCCTAAAAGTGGTGAAGGCTTTCAGCTCCCCCTTTTGCGGTTTTACTAAACTAACCGTATAGGGAACCGTTTGGGGTTTTTCCAAATTCTTAAGTTCCTCCTTTCGTTCTTTAACCTTGTAAAGTCCGAAGGCGAAAAAAAGAACCAAAACGCCTACGGTGGCAAAAAGGTATTTTCTCATAAGGAGGATTATTATCCTTTATGGACTTCAAACCCTCTAAAGTTGTGGTTTTAATAGGTCTCTCGGGGAGTGGAAAGTCTTTTGTCGCCCAAAGGTTGGCTCAAAAGCTCGGTTACACCGTCTTAAGGAGCGATGAGATAAGGAAAACCCTTGCGGGTTTAAACCCATACCAAGACGCCAAAAGTGAGTTTGGAAAAGGAATTTACACCGAAGAGATGACCCAAAAGGTTTACCGAACAATGGTTGAAAAGGCAAAGGATATAGTCCGCAAAGGGGGTAAGGTTGTTTTGGACGCAACCTTTTTAAGAAACTGGCAAAGGGAGTTGGTTTTACGGCTCTTCCCTTCGGCGGTTTTCGTATGGGTTTGGGCACCCGAAGAGGTGGTTTTGGAAAGACTTAAAAACCGCAAGGGTGATATTTCCGATGCGACACCCGAGGTTTACTTTAAGCAAAAAGAGCGATTTGAACCCCCAACCGAACTGCTTACCACCTTTGTAATTAGAAGCGACGAGTGGGAAAAGCTGATACCTTTTTTGGAATAGGAAAAAACCCCGCCCGAAGGGCGGGTGTAAAAACTTAAACCAATTTCTTAAGGGCTTCTATAACTTCGTCGTAATTGGGTTCGTTGGTTATTTCGGGAACAAGTTGTTTGTAAGCAATTTTTCCTTCGGTATCAACTATGAATACCGCCCTTGCCAAAAGACCCTTTAGCGCACCTTCCGCAATGAGAACGCCGAATTTTTCCATATCCCTGTATCTGAAGTCGGAAGCAACGGTTATGTTGGCGATGCTAAAGCTTTCGCAGAATCTCTTTTCCGCAAAGGGCAAGTCCATGGATACAACGGTTACATCAACCTTGTCGGTGAGCTCTTTGAGGAGTTCGTTGAATTTTTTAGTTTCGGTTTCGCAAACGGGGGTATCCAACGAGGGAACGGTAATGATGAGTTGAACTTTGTCCTTTTTACCGCCTATTTCTTTTTCGGAAAGGTCTTTGGTAACAACGCAAGCGGTGGGAGCGTTATCTCCAACGTTCAAAGTGGGACCCGCCAAAGTTACAGGATTTCCTTTAAGGGTTATGGTTTCTGCCATTTTTTACCTCCTTCGGTTTTGCCTTATTCATTTTTTCAAGGTTTGAAAGGTTTTTAAATGACAGAAACCATTTAAGCAAAGGTTCAAATATGGCTTTCATTATTGTTTTTTTCAAAAATTCCGTAAAATAGTCTTGTTTGGGGATTCGGGGCGTAGCTCAGGTGGCAGAGCGCTGGCATCGGGAGCCAGAGGTCGCGGGTTCAAGTCCCGCCGCCCCGACTCTAAATCTTGCATTCCTCCCACAACTGTTCCAAAGTCCTTTTTTCCTCCTCTGTTAGGAACTTTCTTGCAACGAAATCCGCTATGTGTTCCACCTTAAGGTCGTTGGCATACCTTATACTGCCCTCGTTCAGTTGCAAAACGCACCCCGGACAGGAGGTTAAAATGATTTTTGCACCGCTTTGGGAAAAATCTTCCATCTTCCTTTTGAGTATCTTTTGGGAAAGAACGGGATTTTTAACCGAAAACATTCCCGCAAATCCGCAACAGCTCTTATTCAGTTCTCCCTTTACCACCTTAGCACCCTTGGAGGCTACCCTGTCAAACACCTCGGTGGGTATTTTCATAGCTGTGTAGGAGTGACACGGGTAGTGGATGGTTACCTTTTCCCCTTCTTCAACCTTTAACTCCTTAAGTTCGCGGTCTAAAATTTCTACCAACTCGTAAACGGGAAAAGGTAGGTCGTAGTCCTCTTTAAAAGTTCCTCCCCCCGTGGGACATACCACCACCAGTCCATCAACCGAATACTTTTCCGCCAATTTGGTAAACACCTCGGTGTTTTTCTTCCTAAGTTGGTCAAACATATCGGTAAAACCGCTGTAGTAATGAGGTCCACCGCAACAGGATACCCCGTCGGGGACTATAACCTTGTAACCCAACTTTTGGAGTATGCGGACTACATTTTCCGCCGTCGGGGTGTAAAAGTTTTCATACATACAACCGGGGAAGAAGATAAAGGTAGCCCTTGCCTTACCCTTGGGGAGAAAAATTTTCCCCCTCAAACTTTGGGCGTTAAATTTGGGTTTGGGAAAATATTTGACCGCACCGGTGGGGAAAACCACGGGCATGGTATCCCTTTTCCCCAAAAAGAGTTTGGATATAAAAGCCCCCGCCTTTAGGGCTAACTTTTGAACGAGATTTCCTTGGAAGGTCAGGGATTTTAAACCCAAATACTTAACCCAATCCTTTCCGAGGTTTTTATTGACCTCTTCCCTAACGTGGACTAAAAGCTCTTTATATTCAACCCCGTTGGGGCAGATATTCTCGCAATTTCTGCAAAGGGTGCATTCGTCCCATCTCTTTGCCACCTCGGGCGAAAGTTTTAATTTCCCCTCCAAAAGGGTTTTTGCCAAAAGAATTCTTCCCCTCGGAGAGTAGGCTTCGTCCAATTCCTCCCTGTAGGTGGGACACACGGTTTTGCAAAGTCCACATTGGACGCACGCATTTAGGGTTTCTAAAGGTATCTTTAAAACCCTTTTAGGGCTGTTTAAGTCTTTCTCCATAATAGGTAAATAATCCTCCCCTTTTGCGGTTTTTTCCCGACCTTTGGTTGTCCAAAGCGGTAAAAGGCTTTCTTTTTTCTACAAAAGGTGGTTTAATCTTTTATGAGAAAATATAGAAATTAGGAGGTTTTAAATGGTAGTGACTCCCGAGCGTATTTTGTTTGACGACGGAAACCACAAATGTATCCTTTTGGAGGATTACGGACACGGTCAAATGGTTCAAACAAATGTATTTTTAATCGTTGATAGCGGTAAAGGAATGCTACTTGACCCGGGAGGGCATAAACTTTTTAAACCGCTCTTTTCGGATATAGCCCAAATAATAGGAACCCAAAATATTGAATATATCTTCTTATCCCACCAAGACCCCGATATAGTAGCGGGTATCAACGGATGGCTTATGACCACCAACGCCATAGCTCTAATCTCCAAATGGTGGGTTAGGTTTATTCCCCACTACGGGTTGGATAAATATGTGGAACCCCGCCTAAAGGGGTTGGAGGATGAGGGCGGTATCCTAAGGTTGGGAAATAGCGAAATCTTTATAATCCCCGGACACTTTATGCACGCACCGGGACACTTCCAAATTTACGACCCCGTTTCCAAGATACTCTTTAGCGAAGATATGTTCTTTAGCTTCGGAATGGATTACATGTTTGTAAACGAAGGGGACGATATTGAAAAACACCTTAAAGAATATGTGGAACCCTTCGTTAAACGCTTTATGGGTGGAAAACAGGTATTTAAAGCCTACGCCCGAATGCTAAGGGAAATAGACGAAATTTTCGGTATAGAGATGATAGCTCCCCAACACGGTGCAATTATTAAAGGACACGATAACGTTATGAAGGTTATTGAATGGGTTGAAAACCTTGAGGCGGGTCCCGACATTATAGGTCCAATCTTCCAAATACCCAAAAACCACCTCAAGTTTGATTAATCCCTTAATTTTCTATTTTTCCTTCACATTTTCATCGGGAAGTGTTTATATTTTTAACTCCTTAGATTTCTCACACGGAGGAAAGGAATGCAACTTCTAAACGAGGAAGTCAAAAACCAAATTAGGGAGATTTTTAACAAGGAAGTTCCCAATCCCGTTAAGGTTGTTCTCTTTACCCGCGCCTTCGGGTGTGAAACTTGCGAATATGCGGAAAGGCTTTTGAAGGAAATAGAGGAAACCGTTCCCGAGAAGTTTAAAGCGGAGGTGGTTTCCAGCGCAATTCCTGAAGGACAGGAGAAGGCTAAGGAATACGGTTTAGACCCCGATAGGGTTCCCGCAATAGTTATCCTTGACAAAGACGGAAAAGACAGGGGTATCCACTACATAGGTCTTCCCGCGGGATTGGAATTTTCCACCTTTATAAACGGTATCGCTTTGGCTTCCAAAGGGGAAGTTGAACTTGACGAGAAAGGTAAAGAAATAGTGGAACAAATAAAACAACCGCTCCTCCGGCGACGCGGCATCGACGACGCGGTGGGAGCGATCGCCGTTCACGGGGGTGCCGGCGTGTGGTCGATGCTGGCGATGGGGCTGTTTGGTTATCTTGCCTATCTGGATTCGTTATGGTACCTGCTGGCGCTGCTGGTCTTTGTTCCAGGGGGGCTCGCCTTCGCACTCGGCTACCGCGGGAGACGGCGAGTCGAGGTGCGCATCACGGTTCTGCTCTTCTTCTTCTTCT
>QOAS01000062.1 GCA_003972855.1 Gammaproteobacteria bacterium
TAACGAACATATAACCGTTCAAGGATTGCTCGTCGTTGATGTGGTTCCCGAAGAGCGCGTTATTTTGGTAAAAGGTTCCGTTCCCGGATGGAATAGGGGAACCGTTTATGTATATCACTCCACCATCGCAAATAGGAGGAAGAAGCAACTGAAAACCAAAAGGGAAATGTATATCGTTGAGAACCTCCTAAAGGTGGAAGAGGGAAAACAAGGTGAACAAACCCAGCAAGAAAGTAACTGAGGGGGAAACCAACAATGGAAGCCAAAAAGATAGAAGTTCAACTTAGAGAAGATATCTTTAATGTTCCCGTAAAAAAACATGTGCTTTGGGAAGTTGTAAAGTGGCAACTCGCCAAAAGAAGGGCGGGAACCCACTCCACCAAAACCAGGGGAGAAGTAGCCTATTCGGGAAGAAAGCTTCTACCCCAAAAGGGAACTGGTAACGCCCGTCACGGTGATAGGGGAGCTCCCATCTTTGTCGGTGGTGGTGTAGCCCACGGTCCCAAACCCAGGGATTACAGCTATCACCTCAACAAAAAGGTTAGAAGAAAAGCCCTAAAAATGGCTCTTTCGGACAGGGCAAGGGAGGGAAGGA
This sequence comes from Gammaproteobacteria bacterium, assembly GCA_003972855.1. Classification (GTDB taxonomy): domain Bacteria; phylum Aquificota; class Aquificia; order Aquificales; family QOAS01; genus QOAS01. Next base: position 596 of record QOAS01000062.1, read on the forward strand.
TAACCGTAGTTGAAGATTTCGCCTTTGAAAAACCCAAAACCAAACAGGCGGTGGCTTTCCTAAAATCCCTCGGATTGGAAAATCAAAAGGTATTACTCGTAATTCCCGAAAAGGATGAAAACATTCAAAAGTCCTTTAGGAATCTACCCAACGCAATAGTCCTTCCCGCGGAAGGTTTAAATGTTTACGACATTCTTTGGGCAAATCATGTTGTTATAACAAAGAGCGCCCTCCAAAAAATTGAAGAGAGGTTAGCCAAATGAGTGATAAAAAGGAAATTAAACTTATCGGCGGTAAGCATCCCGCGGATATTTTGATACGCCCTATATTGACCGAAAAGGCGGTTAGACTTAACGAGGATTACGGAAAACTTGTATTTGAAGTTCACATCAAGGCTACCAAACCCGAAATTAAAAAAGCGGTTGAAATGGTATTCGGGGTTAAGGTTAAGAAGGTAAACACCATGATAGTTAAGCCCAAAAGGAAAAGGGTTCTCACCAGAAGGGGAAGGCTTTACGGAAAAACCAGAAGGTGGAAAAAGGCTATTATCACCCTTGAAAAGGGTCAAAAAATAGATTTGACCTCTATAGAGCTTTAATTCTAAAATAGTTTCGTTTGAGGTGAAAAAATGGGTGTTAGGAAACTTAAGCCCGTTACAAACGGGCAGAGACACGCAGTATTATACGACTTTGAAGAAATAAAAAAGCTCGTTAGAAAAGGAAAAAAGTGGGAAGTTGTTAGAAAAAACGACGTAGAACCCGAATGGAGTTTAGTAGTTTGGCATAAAAGGGCTAAAGGTCGTTCTCCCCAACAGGGAAAAATAACAACCCGTGGAAGAGGTGGCGGTCACAAGAGACTATACAGAATTGTAGACTTTAAAAGGGATAAATCGGGTGTGCCCGCAAGGGTTGTTTCTATAGAATACGACCCCAACAGAAGTGCAAGGATTTGTCTCTTGCACTACGCGGACGGTGAAAAACGCTACATCATTTGGCCCGAAGGACTTGATATCGGCGATACCGTAATGTCCGTAACTTGGGAAGACGCGGAAAAGGGTGCTCCCATTCCCGAAATTAAACCCGGTAACGCTATGCCTCTCAAATACATTCCCGTGGGAACATTCATTCACAACATAGAGCTTGCCCCCGGAAAAGGTGGACAACTCGTAAGGGCTGCGGGATTGGCCGCCCAAGTTTTGGGTAAAGACGAAAAATACGCCCAAGTGAGACTTCCCTCCGGAGAGGTAAGACTTATAAACCTCAAGTGCATGGCAACTATAGGAAGGGTAGGTCTTGCGGAACACGAATTGGTTAAACTCGGTAAAGCGGGAAGGGCAAGGTGGCTCGGATGGAGACCTATGGTTAGGGGAACCGCAATGAACCCCGTAGACCACCCCCACGGTGGTGGTGAAGGTAGAACCAGGGGTAAACATCCCGAATCTCCTTGGGGTTGGAAGACCAAAGGTTACAAGACCAGAAGGGGAAGAAAATACAGCGACAGGTTTATTATTACCCGTCGTGATGGCACTACTCTAAGATAAGAGGTGGACAAGCGGTGTTTTTCCCCTTTAGCCTTTTTTATATAAAGGGAGGATTAAATAATGGGTTTTAAAGGTGCTTGGGCTAAAAGGCATAAATATCTATACGGAGATAATCCCGAAAAAGCGAAAGAGGTATTTACCCAACTCCTAAGACTCCAAAGGAAGTTAGCGGAAGCCCACAAAAAGCTAAAAAGGGCTATAGATTTGCTTCCCAAAGACCTCCGATACGAGGCGGTTCACGCACCCGAGGTTGTAAAGCAATACAAGGCAAACCTTTTGGAGCAAATTGGGCAGTTGGAAGGTGAAGAGAAAAATAAAGCGGACTTATTAATAGAAAGAATTGAACAATACGAGAGGGCAAGGGAAAGATACTTCAAGGTAAGGGAAGAGCTTAGAAAACTTCTAAAGGGTAAAGCGTATTGCGACCCCAAATTGATGCTCAGAATTTTACACCAAAAAGAAACGGGAGATAGAAAAGTTATAAAAACCTATTCCAGGGATAGCACTATATATCCCGAATTTGTCGGACATACCATAGCGGTTCACAACGGAAAAACCTTCGTGCCGGTTTACATAACCCAAGAAATGGTTGGACACAAACTCGGTGAATTTGCACCCACCAGAACCTTTAGAGGTCACCCCGACAAATCCGCAAAAGTAGTTAAGAAAAAATAAAGAGGGGTAAGGAGAAATGGCTAAAAGACCAAGAAATATAGGTGGAACCGGTGAAAAAGAAGCAAGGGCAATTTTGAGATATGCCCATATCAGCGATACCAAAGCTCGCCAAGTTTTGAGAATGATAAAAGGCATGCCCGTAGCGGAAGCCCTTTATCAGCTCAAATTCACCAATAAAAAAGCGGCAAGAATAGTGGAAAAACTCCTAAAGAGTGCAATAGCCAATGCGGAGCAAAAGGGATTGGACGTTGAAAAGCTTTATGTAAAAAACGCGTTTGCGGATAGGGGACCTATTTTGAAAAAGTGGATGCCAAGGGCTTACGGTAGGGCTACACCTCTTAGAAAAAGGCTTAGCCACATAACCATAATTTTGGAACAGAGGGAGGAGGCGTAAGTAATGGGTCAGAAGACTCACCCTATAGGATTTAGGTTGGGATATACCAAAGATTGGTTTTCCAAGTGGTATGCAAATAAATTTGATTACCCCAACCTCGTTCACGAGGATATAAGGATTAAAAATTACATAAAGGAAAAATACAAAGCGGCGGGAGTATCCAGAGTTATAGTTGAAAGGGCGGGAACCAAGGTAAAGGTAAGAATTCCCGCGGTTAGACCCGGTATTATCATCGGTAGAAAGGGTCAAGAGGTAGAAAGGCTAAGGAAAAAGTTGGTGGAACTTACCAGAGGTAAAGAAGTTATCGTCTCCGTGGAGGAAATAAGAACTCCCGAATTGGACGCCCAATTTGTGGCGGAGCAAATAGCTTCCCAATTGGAGAGAAGGGTATCCCACAGAAGGGCTATGAAAAGGGCTATAGACCTCGCTATGAAGGCGGGGGCTAAGGGTGTAAAAGTGCAGGTTAAGGGAAGAATTAACGGAGCTGAGTTGGCTCGTAAAGAGTGGATACTCCGTGGAAGAATGCCCCTCCAAACCTTGAGGGCTGACATAGACTACGGATATGCCCGTGCGTATACCAAATGGGGTGTTATAGGGGTTAAAGTTTGGATATACAAAGGTGATATTCTCAAAGGTGGAAAAGAGGAGGTTATTAAGAAAATAGAAGAAGACCTCCTCAAGGGAATTCAGTGATTTTCCTTCCCCTTAATTTGTTTTTGATAAACTTTTAACCCTTTGGAGGTAGTAAGATGTTTTTACAACCCCGTAAAGTCAGATGGAGAAAGCAAAGAAGGGGTTCCCATAAAGGTTTCGCTTACAGGGGTAACAAGCTCGCCTTCGGTGAATACGGAATTCAAGCAATGGACAGATTTTACATGACCCAAAGGCAAATAGAGGCGGTAAGGGTTACCTTGGTAAGGAGCTTGAAAAAAGGTGCGAAAATTTGGATAAGGGTATTTCCCGATATTCCCTATACCAAAAAACCCAACGAAGTTAGGATGGGTGGTGGTAAGGGTGACCCCGAATTTTGGGTAGCGAGAATTAAACCCGGTAGGATACTCTTTGAATTTTCCGGAGTTCCCTTGGAAGTTGCACAAGAGGCTTGGAGATTGGCGGACTCTAAACTTCCCGTAAAAACCCGTTTGGTGGTATCTCCCGAAATTTTGGAAAAGGGAGGTAAAAAATAATGAAAATAGAAAAATTAGACCCCAAAGAGCTAAGGAAACTCTCCATTAAGGACCTTGAAATGAAACTAAAAGACCTCAAATTGGTTTTGATGAAATTGCGTATGAAACAACAAATAGACGGAACTTTGGAAAATCCTATGGCTATAAGGATAACCAAAAGAAACATTGCGAGGATTTTAACAATTATTAGGGAAAAACAATTAAAGGGTGAAAATTAAATCCTTTTTCCTTCTCAGATAATCTTTCTTAATTTCAACCACATAAGTAGTCCACCCGTTACCGCAACCATTAAAGTTACCGAAATCCAAAACCCGTGGGGGTTATGAAGCAGAGGAATAAAGTCAAAGTTCATTCCGTAAATACTCGCTATTAATGTCGGAGGAAGGAATAAAGTTGCTATGAAGGCGAAAACTTGGGAAGTTTTGTTTTGTCTTATCGTTATAAGTCCCAAAAGGGATTCCTGAACGCTGTCTATTTTTTCCATATAAATGGAGGTGTAATCCGCAAGGGCGTGCAAGTCTTCAATAATAAGTTTTAGTTCCCTTTTTGTTACATTGTTTATTTTGGTGCTACGCAAAAGTTTTTGAAGAATTCTCATTTTTTCGTTAATGGATTCCCTTAAGGTTAGGTTAAGTTCGTCGTAATAAGCCAAATCTTTGATAATTTCCGGCGATTGTTCGCTAAAAATTTGCTTTTTTATACTCCTAATGCGTTTTCCTATAATCTCCAAACGGTTTCCTATTCTCTCCACTTCAAGGTTCAAGAGTTCCGCCATAAGTTGGTCGGGAAAGTGAAATTCCAACCCCCTGCGGTCTACAATTCTCTTAAACATAGAAAAGGTAACGATTTTGCTATACCTCAAGGTGATAAGGATATTTCTCTTTATGAAAAACAAAACGGGTTCCGCAAAAACTTCCTCTTTATGTTGCACCAAAAAGGAGAATATCGCATAAAGGTAATCCCTTCCCTCATAAAACCTTGAGGAGATTTCTATATCCTCAAAAACCTCCTTTGGGGGTTCTCTGAAACCGAATTCCTTTTCAAGGAACTTTAAATCCTCCTCGCTGGGTTCTCTAACGTCTATCCACAAAACCTTGGTTCGTCGGGAAATTCTTAGAATTTCTTCCTTTTCGGTTATTTTCCTTATTCCCCCTCCTACGGGGATTACATACGCTTTTAACACCAAAAGTAGTAAATATAGCCCAAAAGCCATCGGAAGATTTGTCAAATAAAATTTACCCTTTAGTGTGTCCAACTCAACTTTTTATGTCAAGAAATAAATTTTAATTTGACAAAAACATTTTGCATTTGGAGGCTTTGCCTTACTGGGGCAAGTAAATGGCTAACCCTAAGGGATTAATGTCAATATAGGATAGACAACCTTTTACTAAATGTCACTTGTTCTTGACTTTTGGTGTGGAGTTTTATTAAATATAGAAACTAAAGAAGGTTCCTTATAACTTAATAAAGCTGGACTCAACGAGGTGATTAGGTTCCTAAAGGGGATTGAAACAT
>QOAS01000074.1 GCA_003972855.1 Gammaproteobacteria bacterium
GGGAAGGAGTTTCTTTTCTATGTAATTGCCCTTTTCAAAAGCCATGCAACATTTTAGCCTTCCGCAAATGCCTGTAAACTTTGAAGGGGAGTTGGGGAGGTTTTGCTCCTGAATAAAGTGAAGTCCCACCGATTCAAATTTTTCCATAAAGACCTTGCAACAGACTTCCTGTCCGCAAACGCCTATACCTCCCTTCATTTGAACCGCATCCCTTACCCCTACTTGCCTCATCTCTATCCTTTTGCGATATTTTTTGGACATATCGCGGATAAACTTTCTAAAGTCCACCCGTTGGGGGGCGGTGTAGTAGAAGAATATCCTTTGGTTGTCAAGGGGAATATAAACCGCCAAAGGCTTTAGGTTCATCCCGTATTCTAAAGCGGACGAACCGAGTTCCTTAAGGAGGATTTTTGCCCTATTTTGGTGTCTTCTAAATCTTTCCCTGTCGCGAAAGGTGGCTTTTCTCACAAAGGTGGCAATCGGGTCGGTCGGACAATGTTCGTAGGAAATACCGAGAAACTCAACCAGTTCCAATCCCCTTTCGCTTTCAACCACTATTTTGTCCCCTTTGCGAATGTGCCTCAAAATGCGGAAATGAGGCACTAAAAGTTGCCCTATCTTGTTTACTACCGGAAACCTTATCTTAAACACCTTTAGTTTTCTAACCATTTTCTTACCCCTCGGAGTTATGTTAAAGGAAAGTTTTAACCGTAGATGGGTAAAGAAAGAATTTTGGTTCACATATGTTGTGCGGTTGATGCCATTTATTTCCTAAAAAGGCTTAGGGAGGATTATCCCAACGCGGAAATTATAGGTTTCTTTTACGACCCCAATATCCACCCCTACGAGGAGTATCTCCTCCGCCTTAAGGAGAGCGAAAGGGCTTGTCAGATTTTGGGAATAAAGTTTATAGAAGGCGATTACAACTTAGAGGGTTGGCTCAAAAAGGTAAAGGGTTACGAGCATTACCCCGAAAAGGGGGCTCGGTGCGTGCTTTGTTTTGACGATAGGCTTGAGGAGTCGGTAAAAAAGGCTAAGGAGCTTTCCTGTAACGCCTTTACCACAACGCTTTTAATGTCTCCCAAAAAAAGTCAGGACCAACTCAAAAAGGTGGGAGAGAATTTGGCTAAAACCTACGGGGTGAAGTTTATATTCAAAGACTACCGTAAAGGTGGTGGCGTCCAAGAGATGAATAAACTCGTAAGGGAACTCCAAATATGGAGACAAGACTACTGCGGGTGTCTGTTTGCCCTCGTGAGGCAAAAGGGGGAAAAGGCATTCTTAGACCTAACGGGGTTTTACGGAAGACTTCCGGGAACCAAGGAGGAGCATATATTTATAAGACAACTAAAGGTCTTTGCGGAGCTGAAAGGTTTACCCACTTCGGAGGAGGAGTTTCAATTTTTGGGGTGGTTTCCCCTCAGGGGTAAGTTAGAAATAGCCAAAACCAAGGAGGTAATACCTTCCCTTATAAAACCTTTTTCCGCACCCATAAGGGGTGTTGCAAAAGGGGTAGTAACCAAAAAGGTTGGAAACAAACTTTACCTAAACAAACAAAATGTGGTTATAGAGCTAACCGAAAGGCTAAAGGGTTACCCCGTAGAAAGTCCAACCCTTTCAAACCCCACCTTTGTGGTGGAGAAAAAGTATGAGAAACTTTTGTTGAAAAACAAGTTATCCGCCACCTTGGAGGTTAGGGTTGAATTTGCCAAATCCCGCAACCTCATAGTGGGTGATATAGAAAAATCCCAAAAAGTGGTTCTAATTCCCGCGGATACCACCTTCGGAGGAGAAGGTATTACCCTCCGTAAGGCGGAGGGAATAATAGACCAACTTTCGGAGGAAATAAAAGAAGGCAAAACAGCCGTTGCGGTGTTGGGCGCACAAAGTTACTCCCTCGGTTGGAAGTATTTGAAGGAACTCCACCCCCAAGTGGAAGAAAAATTAATCGTAGAAAATCCTTAGACTCAAAAGAGGTTAAAGCATGAAAGACCCAAAAAAAGTTTTAAAGGAAGTTAAGACCCATTTGGAGATGGTCAAATATGAAAAGGAACGGATAGAGGAAAGGGGTTTAAATCCCGACATTCTGGAAGAAAAAGACTTTTTAATTCTTTTAGACGCCTTTATTTTCCGATTTATAAAACTTCAAAGTTCCATAGGGGAAAAGCTTTTTCCCTTACTCTACGAGTTTTTGACGGGTAGGGATTACACAGAAGTAACTTTCATAGACATTTTAAACGCTTTAGAGAAATACAAAATAATACCTTCCGCGGAATATTGGAGAAAACTGCGAAAATTGAGAAACGAATTCGTTCATATCTATCCGTGGGAAACCGACCTAAAGCTGGAAGCGGTTAAAAGAGCTTTAGAAGAAGTTCCAAAAATTGAAGCGATAGTTAAGAAAATAGAGGAGGTTCTAAATGTCTAAAAAAATCCGTTTAACGGAAGAGGAAATAAAGGCTATTGTGGAAACCGCTAAGGAGGTTTTCGGTGAAGAGGTTAAGGTCTGGCTTTTTGGCTCTCGGGTTGATTTAAACAAAAGGGGTGGAGACATAGACCTTTACATAGAAGCGGAAATCCCTAAAGGGGAAATTTTGGACAAAAAACTAACCTTTTTGGTGAAATTGGATGAAAAAATAGGAGAACAAAAGGTGGATTTAATTATCCGCCCTCCAAATAGCGAAGATGAGATTAGTTTAACCGCCAAGGGTTCGGGTGTTAGGTTGCTTTGAAACCTTAATTTTTAGCCAACACCGAAAAACCTCCCTACCGTGAAGAGAATGACACCCGCCAAAACCCCCGCCAAGAGGTCGTCAATCATAATACCAACCCCGTAAGGGATTTTCTCTAACCAATTTACGGGTGGGGGTTTGAGAATATCAATAACCCTAAAGAGGATAAGTCCCAATACTAAGCTCAAAGGGGTGGGTTTTACGAATAGAAACACCGTTAGGATACCCGCAACCTCGTCAATAACGACTTCGTCGGGGTCTTCATTTCCCACACTTTTGGAGTAAACCCCCGATGCCCAAATACCCAAGAGGGTAACGATTAATAAACCGACCCAATAGGTGGTTGTTCCAAGTTTGTAAAGAAACCACGCGAGGGGAAGGGCAAAAATGCTTCCCCACGTTCCGGGCATTTTGGGAAGGGATCCCACATAGAGGTATGTCGCTACCAATTTAGCAAAAACGAACATTTCGCTTAGATTTTAGCCAAAAGGTTTACCATCTCTATTGCCGCCATAGCGGCTTCCCAGCCCTTATTTCCCATCTTCGTTCCCGCCCTTTCTATAGCCTGTTCCAAGGTATCCGCGGTGATAATGCCAAAGGTTATAGGTTTCTCCAACTCCAACGATAGGACGGCTAAACCTTTGGAAACCTCCGAAGCCACGTATTCAAAGTGGGGTGTTGCCCCCCTTATTACAACCCCCAAGGCTATTACCGCGTTTATATCCTCCCTTTTTGCCATTTTTTTAACCGCTAAGGGGAGTTCCCAAGCGCCGGGAACTTTTGCGATAACTATGTTTTCTTCCTTTACGCCGTGACGGATTAGGCAATCCAAAGCACCTTCCACCAGACGGTCTACTATGGCGGAGTTAAAACGGGAGGCTACTATTCCAAATTTGTAATTTCCCGCGGTGTGGAGAAAACCTTCTAAAGTTTTAACACCCATAGTGTAATGAGAATAAAAGAAACCCGTGGTGAAATAATTTCTACTTCATGTCCCGTATTGTTATAGACGGTTCTATCGGAGAAGGGGGCGGGCAAATTTTGAGAACCGCGCTGTTTATGAGCGCCCTTTTAACCATTCCGGTGGAAATAAAAAACATACGCATAAAGAGGAAACCCAAAGGCTTAAAGAAACAACACTTGGGGGTTATAAAAGCTCTCAAATACATAACCAACGCCAAGGTTGAGGGGGATTACGAGGGTTCAACCTCTTTGGTTTTTGAACCGAAAACCTTAAAAAGTGGGGCTTACAGAATAAATTTGGAAACCGCGGGCAGTATTTCCTTATTTTTCCAGACCGTTTTACCGCTTTCCTTTTTCGTCCCCAAAAGGTTTTTAATAGCGGTGAAAGGGGGAACCGACGTTGAAAATGCCCCTACGGTGGATTGGGTTCAAAATGTATTTTTACCGATTTTGGAGCCTTTGGCAAATAAGGTCTCCTTTAGGGTGATAAGGAGGGGTTTTTACCCCGAAGGTGGGGGATTTGTCTCCCTCCAAGTGGAGAGCAAACTTCAATATCCCCTTTACGGGTTGGATGAGATAAGAACCTTTGCGAGGTCTCATTTAAAAATAGAAAAAAACTCCCAAGGGCGAATAGAAAAAATTAGGGGTATCTCCGTTGCCCATAAACACTTGCAGGAGCGTAAAGTTGCGGAACGCCAAAGGTTGGGGGCAATAGAGTTTATAAAAGAAAAATTGGGAAGGAAGGCTTCAATATCCAACTTTTACGTAGATGCGGATTGTTTAGGAACCTCGGTAACCCTTTGGATTAAGGACGATAAAGGCAACATATTGGGAAGCGACAGCAAAGGTAAAAAGGGTAAATTGGCGGAAATAGTGGGCAAAGAGGCGGCGGAGAAACTGATAGAGGACTGGGAAAGCGGTGCAACGGTGGATAGACACTTGGCGGACCACCTTATTCCAATCCTCGCAATCGTGGGCGGAACGATAAAGGTGCCAAAATTTACCTCCCACCTTTTAACGAATATAGAAGTGGTAAAACACTTCGTAGGCGATATTTTTGAAATAGACCAATCGGAGGGGTTGGTTAGTGCAAAGGTTTAACCGATAATTTAAACCTCCGATGGATAAGGGTATTTCCCCCATCCTCTTGGAGGTCTTTGCCAACCGCTTTTCCTTTATAGCGGAGGAAATGGGAGCTGTCCTTCAAAGAACCGCCTTTTCTCCCAACATAAAGGAAAGAAGGGACTTTTCCTGTGCTATTTTTGACGCGGAAGGGAATTTGGTTGCCCAAGCCTCCCACATACCGGTGCATTTGGGTTCAATGGAATTGGCGGTAAAGTCCGCCCTAAGCAAATACGGTAAGGAGAGTTTTAAAGAAGGGGATTTGGTTATCCTAAACGACCCCTTTAGGGGTGGAACGCACCTGCCCGACATTACCGCGGTCGCACCCTTTTTCTACGAAGGGGAGTTACTTTTTTTCGTAGCCAATAGAGCCCACCATGCGGACATTGGGGGAGCCTCCGCGGGTTCCATGCCCCTTTCCAACTCAATATTCCAAGAGGGGGTAATAATTCCACCCGCAAAACTCTTTGAGGGGGGGAAATTAAATAGGGAACTTTGGGAGTTTTTACTAAACAATGTGAGAAATCCCTCCGAAAGGGAAGGAGACTTTTCCGCTCAAATTTCCGCCATCAATGTGGGTAAAAAACGGTTAAAGGAACTTTTAGAACTTTACGGAACTCAAAAAGTCCTCACCTATAGCAAAGCCCTTTTGGATTACTCGGAAAGACTTATAAAGAGTTTTATAAAAACCCTCCCCAAAGGGGAGTTCACCTTTGAAGATTATTTGGAAGACGACGGGTTTTCAGCCCGCGATATAAAGATAGCGGTAAAAATTAAGGTTGAAGAGGAAAAACTGATTTTTGACTTTTCCGATAGTGACCCGCAGGTTTTGGGACCCCTTAACGCTGTCTATTCGGTTACCTATGCGGGTGTCTTGTATTGTGTAAGGGCGTTGGCGGGGCATATCCTAAAGGCGGAAATTCCCACCAACGGAGGTATATCGCGGGCAATAGATGTTATAGTCCCCGAAGGGAGCGTGGTAAACGCCAAATTCCCTTCCGAGGTGGCGGGTGGAAATGTGGAAACCTCC
>QOAS01000136.1 GCA_003972855.1 Gammaproteobacteria bacterium
AATCCCTAAGGCGGTAGGTAACCTTTTTTCTACCCAACCCGAGTTGTTCCAACTTCTCGGTTATTTTCCTTTTGGCGGTTTCGCTATCCAAACCGCTGAATTCCCCCGAATTTACGAGAACACCCTTTTCGGTGTAGGGAAGTTTTTTTTCTCCCATAGCGGTAAGGGGAAAATTTTAAACGGAAAAAGGTTAGGAAATTTTCGCCATAATCTCCTGCGGTATGTCAAAGTTGGAAATCACTTGGGAAACGTCGTCATGCTCTTCCAAAGCGGTGAGCAGTTTTAGAAGTTTTTGCGCGTCTTCGGGATTTTCAACCTTAACGGTGGTGGTGGGTATGTAAGAAATTTCCGCCTTTTCAACGTTTACTCCGAGTTTTTCCAAATTTTCTTTAACCTCGTAGAGGTCTTCGGGGGTGGTGTAAATTATGTGAACCGCTTCGCCGGTAACCACATCTTCCGCCCCCGCTTCCAAAGCCTTTTCAAGGATTGTTTCCTCGTCTATACCCTCCGCGGGGACTTCTATAACGCCTTTCCTTTCAAAGAGGAAAGATACGCTTCCGCTGGTTCCCAATTTTCCGCCGTGTTTGTTAAAGATGTTTCTTATTTCCGCAACGGTTCTGTTTTTGTTGTCCGTTTGAGCTACAACCATTATCGCCACACCGCCGGGTCCATAACCTTCGTAAACTACCTCTTCAATGGCTTCTCCCTCTATAAGTCCCGCACCCTTTTTTATCGCATATTCAATTTTCTCCGCGGGCATTTTAGCCTTTTTAGCCCGCTCTATCGCCTGTCTCAAACGGGGGTTGTGGTCGGGATTGGGTCCCCCCAAGCGGGAAGCTATCATTATTTCTTTGGCAAGTTTGGAAAAAAGTTTTCCCTTTTGAGCGTCCAATTTAGCCTTTTTATGTTTAATCTGCGCCCAGTGGCTGTGTCCTGCCATTACTTTAACCTCCCAAATTAGTAAAATTCTAACCCTCGGAGGAGTTCCTTATTTTCTCAACCTCCTCTTTGGTGTAGCGGTAAATTCGCCTGCAAAACTGACAGGTAACCTCCAAATATTGGTTTTCCTTAAAGATTTCCTCTATCTCCTTATCGGGCAAACCAGCAATGATTCCTTTAACCATTTCCTCATCGCAGGGACAATAATATTCCACCTCCTTAAGTCCAAGAAGATGGGGGTCTAACTCCTCGGGAATTATCATTAAGGCTATATCCTCGGGGCGTTTACCCTCTTCCAACAAATCGCTAACGGGAGGGAGTTTTTTAACGCTCTCTTCTATAACCTTTAGGGCTTTTTCGCTCGTTCCGCCCATTTCTTGAACGAGCCATCCGCCCGCCACCTTTATTTCCCCGTTTTCGTCCAATTTAACCCCTATACCTACCGCGGAGGGTATCTGTTCGGACTGAACCAAGTAGTAGGCTATATCTTCCGCTATCTCACCGCTTATAAGTGGCACCACTCCCATGTAAGGTTTTCCCATTCCCAAGTCCTTAATAACGGTTAGCGTTCCGTTTCCTACCGCCTTGGCTATGTCCAACTTGGTTCTTCCGTTTACCTCCTTGGTAAAGAGGGGAACATCGGGATTTTTTACAAAACCCCTAACCCTTCCTTTGCCGTCCACTTCCACATATACGTAACCTATAGGTCCATCTCCCTCTATTTTTAGTCCTATTTTTTGGTCACTGGCGTGTTTTATCAGGGAGCTGAGCAATATGGCACCCACTATAGCCCTTCCCATAACCGCGCTTGCCATGGGGGAAAGTCTGTGAACCCTTTGGGCGGTGCGGGCGGTATTGGTAGCCTTTACCGTCCAAACCCTAAGCGGTTCCTCTTTGGGAACCGCCATTACCACGTAATCCCTTTCTCGGAAGTAATCCTTTAAATCCCTCTTTACGGTTTCGTCTATTTTCTTTCTCCAATCAAAGGACCCCTTTTTTTCTTCCATAAAAGTTTAAAAATAGAAAACCCCACCCTTTGGGTGGGCTAAATACAATTTATTAGCCATGGCGGTTGAAAGAACTTTGGTAATTATTAAGCCCGACGCCTTTGAAAAGGGCGCGGTAGGAAAAATCATTGACAGATTCATTGAGGAAGGTTTCAAACTCAAAGCCCTCAAAATGTTCAAATTCACCAAAGAGCAGGCGGAAGGATTTTACTACGTGCATAGGGAAAGACCCTTCTTCCAAGAGTTGGTTGAATTTATGACCAGCGGACCCGTTGTCGCAATGGTTTTGGAAGGGGAAAACGCCATTAAAAGGGTAAGGGAAATTATAGGTCCCACCGATAGCGAAGAAGCCCGCAAAGTAGCCCCAAACTCCATAAGGGCTCTTTTTGGAACCGATAAAGGTAAAAACGCGGTTCACGCTTCCGACAGCCCCGAAAGTGCAAAATACGAAATCTGCTACATATTCTCCCAATTGGAGCAGTTTTAACCCTTTCTCTTATCCTTCCAAGATTTTTTTGTATTTTTCGTAGTAAACCTTTATTCTCCAGCCGAACCAGAGTGCAAAAATACCGTCAATGAGTAGGCTTACACCTATAAGAATTCCCAAGATTTGGGTTAAAACTTTGGGCTGACCCATAAAGTAGAGCAAAATTCCCGCCAACATTAGATCAAAAATTCCGTTTATAAGCATTAAAAACCAACTGGAGAGTCTATCTTTATACTCCAGTGCAAAGTAGAGGTTGGCGAAGGCATCCACCATTAGGTATATCAAAACAAAAGATGCCAAAACCACCAAACTTTGTTGGGGGAAAAATAACATTAAAAGTCCCACAACCAGCATTATGAAGGGTTTAAGCCAACCTCCCGCACCCCTATGGCGGGTATTTAAGTTGTAAAAAACCCACATGAGGGAACCGAAAACCAAAAGTCCACCCAAAAAGGTTACCGAAAATAGCGCAAAATAGTAGGGTGCCACTATCCCCAAAACACCGAGAAGGGTTAGGATTAAACCCCAAAACAGCAAAGGATACATGGGGATAAATATATCACAGCGGAGGGGGCGGGATTCGAACCCGCGGAGCGGGCATTCACCCGCTCAAGGGATTTCGAGTCCCCCGCCTTCGTCCGCTCGGCCACCCCTCCGGCGGAATTTAAAAATTATATCTAATGGGTTTCCTCCTCGTTGGGTGCTTCCAAAATGGCAAGTTTTCTTTCTTTAAACATTTTAAGGACTTTATCAGCCTCCTTAACCTCTTTGGGAATTAGGTAGATTTCTATACCCCTCTCCTTTAGGTGTTTAAAGGCTCCCCTTCCTATCTCCTTGAGGAGAACCGCGGAAATACCTTCCCTTTCAAAGAGCTGGGCTATGAGTTTTCCCGCCCCGTGCGTGAGTTTTAAACTATTTCTGGGGTTTTCTACGAATCTTTTTTCCCCACTTTCGGTATCAACTATTAAAAACCCAAAAGCCTTTCCAAAGTGGGAGGAGACCCTGTAATCTCCCCCCTCGCGGGGTCTATTTATAGGAATTGCTACCTTCATAGGTATTAAGTTAGTAAGAACTCACCAACGATTTTATGAGTTTTGCAAACTTAAAGGGTTTGGTTCTTTTGTATTTTCCCTCCAAAGAGGCTTTGGCGATAACATGTCCTTCCATCGCCTTTTCAACCTCCTTTTTAGTTGCCCCCGCGGGCAAATTGGGGTTGTAGTCCAACGCATATAGTTCAAAGCGGTAACGGTGAAAACCGTCCCACGGCGGAGGGCAAGGTCCCCCGTAGCCTACAAAACCGAAGTCGTTAATACCTTGCTTTATACCGTGGGAGGTAACCGCCTTTTTCGGGAAACCCCTCGGAAGCCCCTTAACGGTTGGAGGTATAGAGTAGACAACCCAATGGGTGAAATCCCCCGCGGGTGCATCGGGGTCGTGCATAATCAAAACCAAACTTTTGGCGTTTTTGGGAATTCCACTCCACATCAGAGGTGGGGAAATGTTTTTCCCGTCGCAGGTGTAGGTTACGGGAATAATCCCCCCGTTTTCAAAGGAGGGGCTTTTAAGTTCCAATGACCAAACCAAAAGGGGTAAAGCCAAAACGATAAGAACCCCCATAGGAAAAATTGTTGAATAATAGACCTTAAAACGGTAGGATGGAATGGACTATAACCGCAATAGGTGTAAATCACCAAACCGCCCCCGTGGAGGTTAGGGAACTCTTTTCCTGCACTCCAAAAGAGGGGAGACTGGAGGAACTTTCCTTCCTTTCAAACCTAAAAGGTGTTAAGGAGCTTGTTCTCCTTTCAACCTGTAACAGGGTTGAAATTTACGCCCTCACGGAGGGTGAAGAGGTAGCCTTTGAACTGCTTGAGGAGTTTTTAAAACTTAAACTGGGAAAGGTGGACGAGAATTTAAAAAAGCACTTTTTTGTCAAAACGGGAAGGGAAGCTGTAGAACACATCTTGTCCATTCCTTGCGGTTTGTCTTCTATGGTTTTGGGTGAAAATCAAATAACCTCCCAATTTAAAGAGGCTTTTGAGCTTGCCCGTAGGCACAAAACCTTGGGAAAAGTTTTGGAGAGGCTTTACCAAAGGGCTTTAAAAACCGCCAAAAGGGTAAGGAGTGAAACGGCGGTTTCCAAAACTCCCGTATCGGTTAGTTACATAGCGGTGATTTTGGCAAAAAACATTTTCGGACTTCTTGAAGGGTGTAAGGTTTTGGTGGTAGGGGCGGGCGAAACCGCGGAGCTTACAGCCCTTTACTTAAAGAGGGAAAAAGCGCAAATATTCGTTACAAACCGCACCTTTGAAAGGGCGGTATCCCTCGCCCAAAAAATCGGGGGAAGCGTTATAGATTGGAACCGCTACAAAGAATTTTTAAAAGAGGTGGATATAGCGATATTTTCAACCGCCTCCCAAAGGTATCTTATTACCGCGGGGGAACTCTCCAAGTTATTTAGAAAAAAAAGCACTCCGACGGTTTTTATAGATATTTCCGTTCCCCGAAATGTAGACCCAAAAGTGGCAAACCTTGAAGGGGTTTTCCTCTTCAACATAGACGACCTTAGGGAGATAGCGGAAAAGAATTTGCAAACCCGAAAGGAGGAAGCCAAAAAGGGTTGGCTCATAGTGAGGGAGGAAACGGAAAAGTTCCTAAAGTGGTTTGAGTCTTTGGAAAGGGATAGGCTGATAAAGGAGCTAAATTCTTTGGTTGAAAAACTCAAAGAGTGTTCCCTTTCGGAGGGGGAAACTCCTAAAGAGGTTCTGGATAGATTTACCAAACGGTTTATGTATCCCCTTTACAGGGTGCTAAAGGGTAACCCCCAACTTTTGGAGAGATTTGTCAAAGAGCTAAAAGAGGTAACCCAAAAGGTGGAAAAAAGGTAAGGGATTATTTAAAAGCCTTCTCCAAAGCTTGTTCTAAATCTTGGATAATATCCTCCGCGTTTTCCAAACCTACCGCCAACCTAATTAGGTTTTCGGTAATACCTATCTTCTCCCTTATTTCGGGAGGGATTTGTTTGGCGGCACTTATTACGGGATAGCTGGCTATGGTTTCGGGCGCCCCAAAGGAGGGAGAGGTAAATATGAGTTTCAGATTTTGGAGGAACTTTATAGCTTCCTCCCTACCGCCTTTTATCTTAAAGGAAAGCACTCCACCCGCGCAGTAGTCTTTAAACAATTTCTTCGCGAGGTCGTGGTAGGGACTTTCGGGCAGGGAGGGGTATAAAACTTCCTCAACCTTCGGGTGGTTT